>CAZGMU010000125.1:0-11471 GCA_964526975.1 uncultured Planctomycetaceae bacterium | reverse complement strand
CTAAACTGGGTTTGTCTTTTGATCTACCGCGGAACGCAATTTGGTAAGTTGCTCTTGGTTCCCGGAAGAACCTTATCTTTATTTATCTTTAGGCAGATCGGCCTCTTTGACATCAGCCGTCGTCAGGTCACTGTAAATCGCTCGTATCTGGCGATCCTTCTTGCGGTACCAGAACACGATCGTGCGTGGATCGCTAAGAGTCTTCCCAGCACCCAAGTATTGGTAATCATCCTTCGGCATCGAAAGAAGGAAGGGTGTAATTGTTCCCAGGCTGGACATCGTCGCAGAGGTCTCCGCCTGCGACGCGCCCTTCTGAGAGAACAGCACCGCCCATTCGCTCCAGTCGGAAATGCTTTTGGGAAACTTTCCGTCAGCGATCTTGGTAAATCCACGTAGCGCCGTGACGACGCTTTCCTCGCCCGGCAGCAGCGGGGCAACCGGCGGCATGTCCATCACCTTGTAACCACTTGGCACATCGAAGCTGAACAGCGAATCATCAAACACTTGATTGAATTGAAAGCCTTTCATGACCACCTTGTTAATCGGTGAACCTTTGATCATTCCATCGTGCTCGATCTGCACCAGTTCGTTCGTCTTGGTATCAACCCAGATCGTAAACTCATTCTGTCCTTGCTTTGCCACAAAGCCTTCGACACTGCGGCCGTCCAGCATCTTGGCGCCCAGTTTTCGGTCTGGTTTGTCTCCGTGCGACTTGAGTTGATCCAGCCAAGCGAGTTGCCGTTGAGTCGGCAGATGCGGCCTGTCTTTGGGCGACGCGACGATTGCAGTCTTCGTCAACTCGAGCAAGGTTACACGCAGCTGTCCGTCTGCGTTCATGATCGACACAGTGCCGGACGACGCCATTCGTTCGCGTCCATCGCCGGCTACCATTACCTGCACTTCGATCGGTTTTTTCTGTTGATTGGTGTAAATCAACCTTGTGAATCGAAATGCACCGGTCGACTTCAATTGCTCGATCACCTCGGCAAATGCATTCGATGTCGATGGCAAAAGCAGCGTCGTACCAACAACCGCCAGGATCGCGGCTGCGAGCGACATGAACGCAAAAATCACTCGCCGGCGCGTCGTTGGCGATGTGGACCAACCAGCTTGCTGCTGCGATTCCACCAGCATGTCACTGGCGCGACTCTTCACGCGCTCAATGGCACGCATGTCGATCGGCTCTGAGAGCACCGACCACACGGCCGACTCCAGCCGGGGATCCAACTCGGGGGAAGGAGCAATGCGATGATCGTGATTGGTCATTGGTTTTGTACTCCATGAAAGGCGTTGAGTTGTTCCCGTAACCGTTGGCGCGCTTTGTACAGCGCGGTAGAAACAGATTCGGGCGAGATGTTCAGAGTTGCGGCGACTTCGTTACGGTCGAGTTGCTCGAAATAAGTGAGCGCAAAGATTGCTGCTTGCTGTTCAGGAAGCTTGCTTGCCGCGTCTCGCAGCCACGCGGCAAGTTCCGTTCCTACGGCATGCTCATGCGGTCCCGCGGCGGTCGCGCGATCCACCTCAGTGATGGGCTGAACGTTTCGGCGACGCCGCAAACAATCAATCGCGCGGATCGTCGAAAGGCGCGCGAATAGTCCTGTCCAGCTTTGGACTGGCCCGCTCGCCCGCACTCGGAGAGCTTCTGCGAAGACAATTTGCGACACATCTTCCGCATCGTGGACCGATCCTAGGATTCGATACGCGATGTGAAACACCCGCTCGGCATGCCTTTCGACAATCACGGTCCAATTGGGAGAAGATTCATCTGACATTGCGACTCCATATGGGCGAATGTTCTGACTATCAGCTAATAAGAAGTCGAACGGAGCTGCCGTTGCATAACCAAGAAAGTGCAAATGCTAGATTGAACGCCAGGATAAGGGCTTTTGCGTCAAGAAATCGAGCCGTGTCAGCGCAGGGAAGAGAGGGCTGCCGGTCAGTATGAGAATCATACGGTTAAGGGATACGTCAACATTCCTGAGTTTCTCAAAGGGTGCCGATTGGCGGTCGCTTTGGCGACGCTGGAGAGCTAGGCAAGTTTCTGCGATGTGTGTTATTCAGTGGCCGGCGAGCCGTGCTCGTCGGGTTCCGGGCCGCGTGGCGGTTCGGCTATTGCGATGATTACTTTGCCTCTTTGAAGGAGTCGATCGAGCGCGTGATTCGGAACAGCAGCCAGAGCGTGATTCCAATCACGACGAGCTCGCCGATCAGGGTGCAGAGGTCGGCTAGGAGGGAGACGACATCGATGGCCGATACCCAAGCGGTGCGGTTGTCGGTTTCGGTGCGGATGACCGGAACGCCTGCTTGGGGCGCGTGCAGAAACAGAATCAACAGCCGCACGACCTCCACGACGAGCAACAATACCGACATAAAGATGCCGGTCACGCCAGCCCATAAGCCGATCCAGAGAGTTCGCGCCACAGCGGCCCAGGAGGGGCAGCGATCGGGATCGGCGATACGCTTTGCCAAGCGCGTATAGCCGTAGGACCAGCAGGCCGTGAAGGCCAGGATTCCCAGGCCTGCGAGCGCCAGATAGTCGGTGAAGTCGAACATAAGGGCGCCGCCGCTCACCTTGTTAAGGGTGATATACAGAAGCATCGCCAGCGGCAGCAGTCCAACGACGAGTTGAATCCAGAAGCCCAGCCAGCCGAGTCGCTTGAAGCTTCCGGCGATCGATTGCAAATTATCGTTCGCGGCCATAATTGTGTTATCCTTTCGCATTAAGTAGCAAGTTGCAGCGCGCTCACGACAGGTTGCTCGGCGTGGTAATCTGCGGAACTGCTTCGCTGTTATTCTGGCCCAAGCTGCGTGGAGCCGTCACTCCCATCGACATGTAGATACCAACCAATTCTTCGAAGCCGCATCCGGCTGGCTTTACCCACTCGGCCCGTACGCACAACAGCGCTCCGCCAAATGGTACCGGAGCCGTCGGGATAATGACAATGTGATAGTCCTTGCCGTTGATATGCACAAGCTCTGCCGTAGGCATGAGGGCCGGTATGCCTGTGTCGTGGGCATCGCCAAAGTAGCACATCACGGGGGTCATGCTTTGTCGCGCGTCTGGCTTGCGGTCAAAAATGCTGGTCACCTGCTTCGAGGCGTCGTAGACCGTTCCCAGGACGGGAACCTTGTGCATCACCTCGTCGAAAGTGGTGCGCCAGCGATTGCCGGCGCCATGCTCGATCATGGCGCCGAGGCCAAGAACCATTAAGGCTGCCGCGATCATGCCGATAACATAGGCTGTCACATCGCAGGCCACGACCGATAGCCCAAGGCCTTGAAGAACCTTGCCGCAGAGGCTGGTTGGCCCTGCCAGGTCGTGCAAAAGGCCAACTACCCAAGCTAAAACAATCACTGTGAGCGCTAGCGGCAGCACCGCCACGACGCCGGTGAGAAACATTTGGGTTAGGTGTCGAATGCGGCTTACAGGCATAGGAGGCTTTCTGAAGATCTTCGATGTCGAGACGAATGACTGTAAGTATAGCGCTTCGGGTTGGCCGCTGCGATGCTGCGGAAGCGGTTAGCGTTTTCTTTTGCGTCGGAAGTAGGTTCCGGCCCGGCCTAGCTGCAATTGCCACGAGCCGAATCGCTCGGTGAGCCAACGATAGAGCGACGCTCCCATCAGGGTTCCCAGGGCGATCGAGGTGAAGACAAAGACCGTGGCGACGAGGCCGTCGATGCCGGCCGCGCGATCGACGAGCATGCGTTTGACGCTCAACAGGCCAAGCGCCCCTGGAACAAGCAGCCAGAAGCTGGGGAGGAAGGTTACCATGGCCGGTGGGCCGCCGAAGCGCATTTGGATTAAGTAGCCTAACGGCGTGGCCACGAGCATACCGAAAAAGCCGCTGATTTCATTGCCAAAGACGCTGGCGGCCCACTGCTGCGTGGCGAAAGTGATGAGCAACACAAAGAGCATCCACAAGAGTGAGTTGCGCGGCGCGGAGAAATGCAAGAATGCACCGATTCCAAACACAATAACGCCCACCCAGGGCATCCCTATTGACCAAGGAGGCGTCAGGCCTACGGAGGCCGCTGGATTTATATCGGTCAGGCTCTCTGGTTGGTAGCCGACAAGAACGGCGCCCGCGGCCAGCCCAAACGCCAACAGCACGAGTTGCACCGAGCCCGTGATGATTCGGCTGGAGCCGCTGACCATATCGCCGTAGGCCAATTCCACCATGCCAAGCGTCAGCATCGCGCCCGGCAGGAAGGTAACCAGCGGGGGAATGAGCGTGTGAAGCGGATCGATAGGCAGTTGATATTTGACGGCGAGAGAAACGAGGGTCGCCACCATTGCGGCCGCCACGACGGGGAGCGGCACGGCTAGAATTGGCCGTCCACGATTGAACATCTTCACCATGCCGACCAATAAGCCGAGAACGCCCGCTGCCTCCAGGCTATAGTGGCCCGCGGACAGGAGCATGGCCAAGCCGGATGATAAGACGCCGTGTCCCAATAATGTCAGAATGGGTCCAAAGCGAGGGCTCTTGCGGAGAATTTCGCTGAGTCGTTTCAGGCCGGCAGTTAATGGCAGCTTGCCACGCTGAGTTTCTTCGCCGAGCTTGTAAACGTCGGCGATTTGGTCCAAGCGAAGGGACTCGATTGGGCCCTCGGCCAATGTAACGTGTTCCTGGTTGCCATCGTGCAGGCAGATGAAGATTGCCGTGGGGAATGCGACGACTCGTGTCTTCCGCATTCCGTAGGCCGTGGCGATGCGGCGCAAAGTCAACTCGACTATGGCAGTTTGTTCGCCACATGCCAGATAGGCTTGCCCCAGGCGGAAGAGGAACTCCAGCAGTTCGTTCACGTCGCACTTGGGATTTGTGTCGGTCATGTTTGAGGATGCCTGCTAATGATGTCTGCGCAGCCGATGAGTCTTGGGATGCCATGGCCACTGCTCGGGGTGGCCATGTTTTAGCAACCTATTCGGCATGCCCACGCAAAGCCGTGGGCATGGCACCCAGATTCCGTGGTGCTATTTGCTGCACAGGAATCAGTAATGCGAGTCTCCGTTCACTATAGCGAGTGGAGGTTGCGCGACGGACTAGATTTCCGCCCGCGCGGGAATGACGGGCGTTGATCTTACCGGTCATTCCCGGTTTCCGATTGTAGCGAACGTAGCGGCGCCGGGCGGTGGTGCTTCGGCCGATCGGCTAAACCACCAAAAGGAAAGACTGCTGGAATCCAATCGATTGATTGCTGGAAAGCAACCAGATGTGAGAATCTAGCCCGTGGTTGCGACAACTCGGTTGAAAGACAGCCAAGAGCTAATTCTAATTAGAGTTTGTGCGAATTGGCAGAGCAGCTTGCATTTTTGCCGCTGCTTGTTGCTGAGAGGGCTTTGCCCAGGAAATCGCGCTAAGCCGCAAGCGATTGGATAATGGTTCTTTGGTAACGGGTCTATGTTGTGGCTTGGCGTAAATTTTTGGGCAAAGTCTTGCTGAGAATAAGGGAGAAAGCGATGCGTAGCTCTGGCCAAGTCAGGTTGTTACTGGGCGCGATCTGGTTCTGCTTTGGTTGCCCTGGTGTTACTTATGCGCAAACAGGCTCTGCGGCCAGAAATGATATCGCCGCGGTTCGAGCCGCGGCCAAAGAGTATCTTTCTGCCGTGCAACGGGGCGACCAGAATGCGTTGCGGAAGATTTGGACTTCGACCGGCGATTATGTAGATGCCTCTGGGCAACGACTCAAGGCGGATGAGTTAATTCAACAGATTGTTGCCGAGCCGGCGCCCAAGAGCCTGTCGGACAACCAAAGTGCTTCGGAGACGCAAATACGATTCATCACGCCCGATGTGGCCATCGAAGATGGAGCCGCTGATGCGACCGCCGCGGGCGGCGATGTTGTGGGCCGCTTTACCGCGGTATGGGTCAAGCGCGATGGAAAGTGGTTGCTGGATAGCGTGCGCGAAGCCGCGGTAGCCACCGCGCCGTCGGTCAACGAACATCTGACCCCGCTTGCCTGGCTTGTGGGCGAATGGAGCGGCAAAACCGAGGCGGGTGATATTCTCGTTTCGACCCATTGGAGCGACGCCGGGAACTTTATTGTTCGTGAGTTCGTGTTCCGCGGCAAAGGAGGCGAGAAGGTTGGGGGCACTCAACGGATTGGTTGGGATCCTGTCGCGAACCAAATCAAGTCGTGGTCATTCGATTCGCAGGGCGGCGTGGGAAAAGATGTTTGGCGCCGCGACGGGAAGCGATGGATCGTTGAATCGAACGATGTGACGGCCGATGGCAAGACGGTAACCACATCGTCTTCCTACACTCCTAGCGGTGGCGGACGCTTTGTATGGGAGTCGACGGGAGGCGCCGTTGCCGGCACCCAGTTGGAACCAGCGCGAGTGGAGTTTGTTCGTGCTACCGACGACTGAGGGGCTGATTCCAAGGCACCCTCACCCCGGCCCTCTCCCAAGGGGAGAGGGAGTATTTGTTAGAGCTTCTTTGTGGTTCAATCAATTTATCGCTGTAGTATTAATAGCCTTGGTGAAAGATCACGCTGAGTTCCATTTCGATATTTTCTGGCATTCAATAGGAAGACAGGCAGATGAAACTTAACCATGCACACTGTTGGAGATTGGTTCTCGGCGTTGCTGTTTTGGCCGTGCAATGCTCGTTGACCCAGGCGCAATCGCCATCGGCTACCACGGCCGATCTTCAAGCTGCGGCGCGCCAGAAGGTGCTGGACAGTGATCAATGGCGACAAACGCAACGACGTCTCAATGAATGGTTTTCCGTGCAGCAACTTTATACTCCGGAAGAAGTCGCCGAGATGCGCGAGCAGTTGGCGAAAAAGATTTCCGGGATGTCATCGAAGGAACTTGAAGACTTGATGAAGGATCTCGACAAGCGTCTTACTGTGCTGACTAGCCCAGAGGCGGAAGAAGCCCGTTTGTGGTTTGCACGGCACCTGGCTGTCGTGGCCAACCCGGAAGCGGTCCGGCAGAGTAAGCGGCCAGATGTCGCGAATATGACCGCTAGCCAGATTCGCCAGGAGTTACAAATGTTCCAAGAGCAGCGCAACGCCCGATTACAAGCGCAGGCCGACTTCGAGCATATGCGCCGGCAGCAGGCCCAGCTAGCGCAATCGGCACGCGATATTCGGTCGATGAATCAACAAGCGCCTAATCGCTCGGCATGGCCAGCGAACCAGCCACCTGTCCGCACTCCGTATTCGCAACGGCATCGCAATCTGCAGCCTCCACGGAGGAACAACTCGATTTTAATCAGCCCCTGGGGTAATCAGATTTTGCTGCATTAGAGCAATTCACCTTAATAAATAGCCACAGAGGACACAGAGACCACAGAGAGTTAATAAATAAAAGAGGGCCTGCCTTCTACAGACTCTCCGTGAACTTTATGTCCTCTGTGGCTACATAAATTGGGAAATTGCTCTAGAGTAGATTATCTGAGGCCGTCCGGGAATTCCCGGACGGCCTCAATTATCTTTCAGGGGTTATTGGTGGGAGATTCGGCCTTGCGGCCGACGCTAAATTGCGTTTGTTCTTTGATCTATAGGGAAGCGCTGCGCCGCTCTGGCATAGGCCCATTATCGGGGTGAATGTCGAAAAAGATCGCGTAGAGCACTGGTGTTACGACCAAGCACAGCACCGTGGCGAACGCCAGGCCGAACATCAGGCCAGCCGCCATTGCTCCGAAGAACGGGTCTTTCAGAAGCGGGATCATGCCGAGAACGGTCGTGATGACGACCATGCACACCGGACGCATTTTGGCGGTGCCTCCGTCGAGGATTGCCTGGTAGGGCGCCTTACCTTGCTCGATCTCGGTACGAATTTTACTGAGAACGACGATCTGCATTTTGATCAGCTCACCGCCGAGGCTAAGAACGCCGAGCAAGGCCATGAACGTGAACGGCATGCCGGTCAGCAACAACCCGGCCGTTACGCCGACGATGGCCAACGGCATGATGAGCCACATGAGGAGCGTGGAGCGAATGGAATTGAACAGACACACGCAGATGAAAACCATGATCGCCAACACATAGGGGAGCGGCCTGGCGAGAGAGGCGCGAGCCCGAGTGGAGTCTTCATGCTCGCCGCCCCATTCCAGCGAATAGCCCGGCGGCAGTTCGATCTGCTCGATCTTCGAGCGCACTCGATTGAACAGCTCGCTTGGCAATTCGAAGCGCGGGTCGGCATGAACGGTGACCGTTGGAAAACGATTGCGGCGATGCACGATCGGATCTTCCCAGACGACTTCGGGGCCGGAAATGACCTGGCTCATGGGGATCATGCGACCAGCGACAGGACTCCAGATTTGCAGGCTATTGAGCATGGATACATCATCGCGCTCGGAGAGAGGCGGGCGAGCGATGATTGGCAGCAGCCGCGTTTCTTGCGGAAAGGCGCCGGTGCCGGCATAGCCTGGCTCGCGGTAAAAGCCGACCGCGCGGCCTTCAAAGCTGCTTTCCAAAGCTTGAGCCACCTCGACGCGCGTGATTCCGTTGCGGCGCGCTTGGAGGTCGCGTAGTCCGGGACGAATGACTTGCATCGGCTCGCGCCAATCGCTCCGCACGCATACCGCTCCGCCATCATCTTCGAGAAGTTTAACTGCTTGATCGGCGAGTTTGCGGAGTTGCGCGGGATCGGGGCCTTGGAACCGTGCCTGAATTCGGCCGCCTTGGCCGGGGCCCAGAAGAAACTTCTTCGCAACGGCGTTGGCATTGGGGTACTGCTCATCCAGATGTTTCTGAACATCGGTAATCAGCCCCTCGATCTTCCGCCAATCATTGACATCGACGAGAAGCTGGACGAAGGCTCGATTTTCTCTTTCGGGACTATAAACCAGGAGAAAACGCAAGCCACCACCACCAATGAAAGACGTAACATGGGTAACGGCCGGCAGCTTTTGAAGATATTGCTGCAGCTCGCCCGCGAACGCCTCGGTTTCGCGAATGTGGGTGCCGGCCGGAAGAAATACGTCCACCATGAACTGGGGCCGATCCGGGTTTGGGAAAAAACTCTGCCGGACATGCCTGAAGCCGTACAGAGCCGCGACCAAAGCGACAATACTCACCATCACTACTGCCCAGCGAAGCCGCAGCGCTGTGGTCAAGATCGTTCGATAGACGCGAAATGGCAAGCTATTGTACGGCTCGCTGCTCGCGGCGGTGTCTTTGGTGCTTGGCTTGAACAGCAGGTAACTCAACAGCGGAGTAACCGTGATGGACGACAACCAACTCAAGCTTAACGAAATGAAAATGACCCAAAAAAGCGAGTTGGCGACCTCGCCGCTAGCGTCTTCCGAGACGCCAATCGCCGCAAAGGCAATGATGCCGATGGCCGTAGCGCCAAAGAGCGGCCACTGGTTCTGGGCAACGGCATCGCGGACTACCTTAAGCTTGTCTTCACCTCGTTCGATGCCGACTTTGCAGGCCTCGATGACGATGATCGCGTTATCGGTGAGCATGCAGAGCGCAATGATGAGCGCGCCCAGCGAGACGCGTTCCATCAAAAGATCGCCCTTCATGGACATGACGAGAAACGTCGCCATGATCGTAAGGAACAACACCGCGCCGATAATCGAGCCGGTTCGGAGGCCCATGGCGAAAATAAGCACCACGACGACAATGCTCACCGCCTTGACCAGATTGAACATGAATTCGCTGATGGCCGAGCTGACTGCCGTGGGCTGGAAGTTGATTTCGCCGAACTCGATGCCGACCGGTTGGTAGGGTTTTAGCTCTGCGAGTTTGCGAGTTACGCCTTCGCCCATCGTCACGACGTTGCCGCCTTGCACGGTGGAGATGCCCAACCCGATGGCGGGTTTGCCGTCGTAGCGCAGCAATCGTCGCGGCGGATCTTGATCGTCACGCTGGAGCGTGGCAACATCGCGGAGAAACAGTTGGCGGCCTGATTTATCGGAACCGATCACCAGATCGAGCATGTCCTCGGCCGATCGGAAGCCGCCTTGCGGATCGAGAGCGATGTGCTGATCGCCGACGCGAATGCGGCCGCCATCCGCGGCAATATTCCTGGCTTGAAGCTGGCGGTAAATCTCGTCCTCGTTGATGCCGAGCTGCGCAAGCCGCTGGCGTGAGATTTCCAGAAAAACAACTTCTTGTTGCTCGCCGAATAGCTCGACGCTCTTTACGCCCTCGACCAGCAATAGCTCGCGGCGCAGAAATTCCGCGTAGCGTCGCAACTCTGGAAAGGTATAGCCGTCGCCCGAGATCGCCAGGAAAATGCCGAAGACGTCGCCGAAGTTGTCGACGACCATCGATTGGCCGCGCACCGAGGGAGGCAATTGAGATTGCACGTCGTTGATCTTGCGACGAAGCTCGTCCCATACCTGTGGGATCGCATCCTTGTGGTAGCGGTCTTTGATGCGAGCGCTGACCACGGACCTTCCGCGTGAAGATTCCGACTCGACGCGGTCTAGTTGGCCGAGTTGCTGTACGGCGCGCTCGATCGGGTTGGTAACCTCCTGGGCGACCTCTTCGGCGCTGGCGCCTGGGTAGGGAGTGATGATCAGCGCTTCTTTGATCGTGAACTCTGGGTCCTCGAGCCGTCCCATCGAGCGATAGCCGGCGAGCCCGCCCAGGACGAGCAAGACCATGGCAACGAACACAACCCGGTTGTTGCGGACGGACAATTCGCCAAGATTCATGGCTACCGTCCTCCCAATGCGTCACCCAGATCGCGAACCTGCATGCCGTCGCGAAGGAAGGTGACGCCCGCCACGACGATTCGTTCGCCGGGTTGCAAGCCTGCGGTGATTTCAATTTCGCCGCCCGATACTTTGCCGAGCTTTACTGGCCTGCGCGCCACCTTTTGATCCGCCGAAAGCACCCACGCCACTTGCTCGCCCCCGGGCTGCTGGGAGACTGCGGCAATCGGCACCATGATCTGGTTGCCCAGGATGTTCGCCCGGCGGTAGGTGACGATTACGCTAGCGGTCATTCCCGGCAGCGCGCGAATGCCTTCGGGAGCTTGCATCGCGGTGCGGATCTTGAAGGTTTGAGTGGTAGGGTCGGCCACTTGCGAGATTTCGCGAATTCGTACGGGGAACTGAAGTCCCGGTGCACCACTTAACTCCGCGAGTAGGGAGATGATGTCGGCCGATTGGATGTCGGCCACCATCACGTTCTCCGGCACGTCGACAACAATCTCGACCTCTTCAACATCCTGTAGCCGCACGATCGGCGCCTTGGCCTGAACATTTTGGCCCTGCTCGACGAAGCGCTGGGCGATGACGCCTGCGTAGGGTGCTTTGAGCGTGGCGTCTTGAAGCTGGATATTGGCCTCGACGACACGACCTTCCAGGCCACGTACTTCGGCCTCCCGACCCAGAATTTCTTCCTCGCGGCCGACCGTTCCTTTTTCCGCCAATTGGGCAGCGGCTTTCTGATCCTCGACGGCTACGCGGTAGGCCGTCTCGATTAGCTCGAACTCGGCACGTGGAATGGTCCGGTTCTGCACGAGTTGAGTGGCGCGGTTCAGCTCGGCGCGGGCA
>CAZGMU010000124.1:6585-11484 GCA_964526975.1 uncultured Planctomycetaceae bacterium | reverse complement strand
TCCTCGCGGCTGTCCGCTCGCGCAAGCGCAGTGATCTGCATGCAGACATTCTGGACGGCCATATCTCCAGCGCCCTCTGCCACACTGGCACGATCTCGCATCAATTGGGTGAGCCCCACACGGCTAAGGAAATCCTGGCCTCGGCCGACAAGCACGTGCGCTTGCGCGAGTCGCTCGAACGAATGTTCGCCCATCTTCGTGCGAACGAGGTGGATGTCGACAAGCCAGCCATCACAGCGGGAGCTTGGCTGGAAATGGACCCCACGACCGAACGATTCACCAACAACACCGCGGCAAACGGACTATTGCGACGCGAAGATCGCAAACCTTTCGTGGTTCCGGAAATCACGTAAGCCCACTTTGCGATTGCAAATTAAAGTGAGAGTATCCGGAATTCAAATTTGCGGGTGGCACCCCCTGAGTCTTCGAAGGGCGTGGTAACGAAGCACACGATGTTAAAATGACCGCGCCCTTCCCAAAGCGTCAGGGCGTGCCACCCCGGAATTCCTAGATATCCTCAATTAAAGCACTACTGTTCCCTCTCACGGGTAAAGCGATCCTCGTCGGTTGCACATGCTTCACTGGGGTGCTGCTGCTTCGCATCAATAGGTAACCATCTATGAGTTTTCAACAGGTTGGCTGTCTCGTAGTCATTGTTTGGGCAATTTTCGCATCGGCCGCGATGGCTGAGGTAACGGCTGAACGAAATAAGCGCGGCGTTGTCATCAAAATCGACGGCAAACCCTTTACGGAATACCTTACGCTAGCCGGCCATTCACCGGCGCTGTGGCCTGTAATCGGCCCAACCGGCAAACCGGTCACCCGCTCGTACCCTTTCGTTCCTGCAACCAAAGAAGGCACGAAAGACCATGCGCATCATCAATCGATCTGGTTCACTCACGATAAGGTAAACGGAGCGAACTACTGGGCCGCCAACAAGAACGACAATAAGGAAAATAACGGCGCCCACATTGCTCACCGCGAGTTCGTCGATGTCTCTAGCGGCGACACCGCGCGCGTAGTGACACGCAACGACTGGATGGACGGCGACAAACGAATTTGTGAAGATGAGCGCGCAGTCGTTTTTGGAAAAGGAGCGGGCAATAGCCGTTGGATCGACTTTACGATTACGCTCAAAGCCACCGATGGCGATGTCACATTCGGTGACACCAAGGAAGGCACCTTCGCCGTGCGCGTGGCTGACTCGATGCGCGTCGACGCCAAGCAGGGTGGTCATATCGTAAATAGCGATGGCAAAGAAGACGGGGATGCCTGGGGCTTACCGGCTCGCTGGGTCGATTACACCGGCCCGGTCGAAGGCGAAACGGTCGGCATCGCTATCATGTGCCATCCGAAAAGTTTCCGCCCACTACCTCGCTGGCACGTGCGCACATACGGCTTGTTTGCCGTAAATCCCTTCGGCGAGGCAGAATTTCCACCGTCAGACGTAGCCAAGCAAGGCGCATTCACGCTGAAAAAGGGAGACTCCCTTACGCTCCGCTATCGCATTCTGCTCCATCACGGCAAGACGGCCCCCGTCGCAATCGAGGAGGACTTCCGCACATTCGCCGCACAGTAGGCCCCGCGAGCCGAGCGGGACCTCAAAAGGCGCCAAATACCAGGGGACTCTCTTCAGTAGAAAGTCCCAGCCGTCCCTGCTATATCCCGCTATATAATCGCGTCCACCGCGTCACGGATTGCAGCCCATCAGCACGCCGCAACGACTGCATGCTATCACTGCTATTTCTTTAACTTTTCCTGGGATTCCGAGAAATTGTTGCTATGGTTTTCGGCCCGTAGTGCCGATAACATCTGTCGCGACGCCTTTGTGTGCGCGCACTTGTCTACCATCTCGTCGTTGGCTTTGCAGGTAATTCGTCGTGACGGCAAGGTTATTTACGTCCAATTTCCTGCGGCTTTAAACATTTGAAGTTTGTTCGCACATCGAGGCAGAATCAGTCACAGCAGGTGCCTTCAGGCCAGGCAAATCTCGATCAACAAACTACATGCTGAAAGTTGCAGTGGACCCGGTAAACAACGTGCTGAAAGCGATGCAACACCAGCCAGCTTCCCAAGGTAAGGGCTGCTGTGGGATTGCTGTCGCGAGCCGGTCGCGGCCCTGGAGGGGGCAGTGATATGAAAGCTGCTGTAATCATTAGCACGTACAACTCGCCCCGAGCACTGGAAAAAGTGCTTTGGGGATATGCTTCGCAATCGTTCCGCGATTTCGAATTGCTCGTGGCCGACGACGGGTCGTCCAACGAAACCAAGCAACTTATCGAACGATTCTCGGCCCAGGCGATACCAGTCAACCATGTCTGGCATGCGGACAAAGGCTTCCGTAAATGCACGATTCTCAATCGAGCGATCGCTTCGGCCGAGGCGGAATACTTGATCCTTTCCGACGGCGACTGCATTCCGCGCAACGACTTCGTCAGCACCCACATGAGCCTCCGCGAGCCAGGCCGTTTTCTGTCTGGAGGCACCGTTTGGCTTCCTAAGAAACTAAGCGAACAAATCAGCATCGATGACGTTACCTCGGGCCGGGCTACCGACCCGCAATGGCTGCGCTCAAACGGACTGGTGCAAAGCTTCAAAGGCCGAACTCGGCTGGGACGCCATCCACGTTTGCAAGGCTTGTGGGATCGTTTGACGTTCACCCATCCCACGCTCAATGGCCACAATACATCCGCCTGGCGGGCAGATATCCTGGCCGCCAACGGCTTCGACGAGCGAATGGGCTACGGCGGCTTGGACCGCGAGTTGGGCGAACGCCTGGAAAATGCCGGCATTCGCGGCAAGCAGGTCCGCCATCGGGCCGTATGCGTCCATCTGTTCCACAAGCGAGGCTATGAATCCGATCGCATGTGGCAACACAACTATGCGATTCGACGCGAAACACAAAAGCAACGGCTTACGTTTACCTCTTACGGCATCTCGCAATTGCCGGTCATTCTTCCGTTCGCTTTTCCGCAAGCAGAGAGCCAACCGACCGAAGATGCTCAAGCCGCACGCAAGGCGGCATAGCTCAAACGCAACATCTGCCGCCACCTTGCTCTTCTACTGCTCGGACTAGCGTCTCCTTGTTGAAAGGCGTTTTGTCCTCACGTAGCACAGCATGCGCTACCATCAATCAAGCTGGCAAATAGCGGCTCTAATCTGTTCCCAAATACTACCTTCGTCGTATCTTCACATTCCGACAGACGAAGCTGTACCAGTTCCACACGACTGGACGAAGAATTGCATACCCATGTGGGGCGGGTATTCTTTTCATCTTTCCGTCGAAGCTCCGACGACTCGCTAGCACATAGGTGCGATCGTCGTGAGATCTCTCGACGATGAGGGGATCGTGGAACTTAATCTGCCAGCCGAAGTGCGGATCGAGAACCTGCTCGGTGAGGGACAACGGTGCATCGTTTACTCCGGCGCCTACCAAGGCCAGCCGGTGGCAATCAAAATCTACCGTGCCGCCATGATGGAAAAATGCCGGCGCTATTATGGAATTACTCGATCGGCATTTGAGTTCCGCCGCAACTGCGACATCTACGCGATCGAAGAAGTTCGCCCCTTCGTCGCACGGCCGATCGCTCTGTTCGGCGAGGGAGACGGCTTCAGCCATGTGTTCATTCAACAACGGATCGAAGGCATTCGCTTGCGGGCACTGATTGAACGATTGGGTGAGGTACCGCCCGAAACACTGAACTCTCTACGAACGATTGTGAGGTTGGCCCATAACGCCGGGCTGTATGACCTGGACCTTTGCGCAAATAATATCCGAGTGCGCCACACGCGCGACGGCTGGCAGCCCATGCTGTTCGACTTTAATATGCTGCCTCTTTATCTGTTTGCTCGCAGCCCACTGAGCAAACTCCTTTATAAGTCTGGGCTGCGCAAGCCTTGGGGACGCGATCTCCGACATCTTGCGGATTTCGCCGATTGGCCTAACCGAGTCCGCCGCTATAAGATCCCTTTGCTCGGCCTAAAGATACGCACGCATCGCTTGAATCGCTATGAGTTCTTTGTCCGTCGCGCCTTGGACGCCCAACCTTGTATTTACAACCAGGGCCGAGCGGAAAACGAGGCATTGTTGCTTCCCATGATCCGTGAAGCAAACCGGGAAATCTCTACGTCGAAATTGTCGCATGCCTCATAAGTAATAAAAGAAGCGGCATGCGAATTAAGCCGCCTTGCGATTCAACACGCCCATCTTCCGCAACTCGGCAATCGCCGCTTTGATCTCATCCAATCGCTCGGGCATGCACAACTCCAGGCAGTACCAGGCCTCTCCGCCGAAGTCCGTGGAATGAATGGCGCTGAACTCCTGGTCAGGTTTAACCTGGGCGTTAATCGCCTTGCGCACCTCATACTTCACCAACTGACGAGCGTTGACGATGTTTGGATCTTTCTTTCGCTGCGTTCTGGTGGGCTTGATGGGTTGCAAATCGTAACCAACCGCGATGACGGATGGCGGACCGCCGGAGGTGGGAAAGACTCCTCTATCCCAAGTGCCGCCACGCAGGTGAGTAGCAGTCCGTTTGGACTCCTCATCGCTAAGTTTTTTCACGGCAACGATATTCCATCCGCCACGCTTTAAGACTTCGATCGCTAGGTCATCCAGGCCTAGCTCGACAGCCCGTTGACGAATACAGAACACCGTCAAGCTATGGTCGTTCACCTCTCCGCCCAATTTGCCAGAGAGTGTTTTGAGCCAAGGATTTCGCGTATAGTGGGCAGCCATTCGCGCCAACATGTCTGGCCGTGGCGCCCAACCCACGGTCGTCAGATATTCGTGCAACCCTTCGAGAGTCAGCTCCACCTGAATGCCAAGCTTCGCAGCCAGCTTGGTGAGAATGCGAATGTAATCGTGAGCAGGTCTCGCTTCCGACTTGATCGCCCGAT
>CAZGMU010000124.1:0-6575 GCA_964526975.1 uncultured Planctomycetaceae bacterium | reverse complement strand
CGGCTTGGCAGCCCCGAGCGTGGTCCATTGTGGTAGATCGCGTGATAGACCAACATGTGGAAGTGGTCGAGCGGAGATGGAACCTGGCAATAGCCAGCGTGACGGCGAGTACGAATGAGCGCCTGCCGAGCATTTTCCGTTGGGTAATAGGGCGTGCCAAAATAGTCTGACTTGGGCAGCCCACTCGGCGTATAGACATCCGCCAGCTCGATGCCGGGCTGTGAATTCAGCAATGCTCGAACTTCCTTGAACCTCGCATCTTCGACAAGCAAATCAATATCGCGCCCCTCCCGCTGGTCTGGCAGTCCTTCGAACCAACGAAGCACTACGTAGGAAACACCCATTTGCCCAAGCGCCTTGAAGAAGCCGCCCAAGCCGAGTGAATGAGGAATATAATGGCGAGCCGCTAGATGATGGGGCTTGCGACGCAGCACTCGGCTCACAAACAATTGCTGAGTCTTCCCCTCGGCCGTGCGGCACTCTACGCAGACAGGGCGGCTAAACCTGCGGAAAAACAGGGCGGAAACAAGCCAACCAATCATGCCCAGGTACGTAAGAACGTTCAAGTTGGCCGACCAGGCCACTGCCTCGGCGTGGCGCAGCGCACGATAACGCCACAAGTACAATACCGTGAAACCAGACAGAATCACGACCTGCGCGTTATTCATTTCCACGCTGCGACGCCAAGGCGCATGCGTGACACGACTGGCCAACTCAGGGTGCTGCGATTGAATCTGAGCAATACGCCGGCGATCCGACGATAGACCGAGATAGTTCGATAGACCAGCTCGGACCAAGCTGGTCCCGATTCGACCGTCGCGCATCCCAGTTTCGACAAAGACGGTGCTAGGAGACCACAGATCCGACGATTGCATTCGATCGTTTCCTTACATGAACGGAATGGCGCCGCGGGTGGCGGACCATTCTGGAACCCGATTGCGACCGCCGCGCTATCGACGAGGCCTAGTAGGCGTAATTGAAAAACTCGATTTCTTGCTCACACTTCTTGCGGATAAATTCCGCCTGTTTCGGCGACAGCAGATCGGAGTAATGCCGCTTGTCGACGCGCGACTTGGCCTTGGTCCGGGGCAACCAGCCATCGAACGGCAGGTTCAGCCGCTCGTAAATCTTCTGCAAATCTTCTTTCATGTTCTCGAACTTGCCTACGAAGTCGACTGCCAGTTTGCCGTCGATCGAATAAATATCGAAGTTCGAGTTCGGGTCGTTTTTACGAAGCGACTTTTCGAGGTCGCTCATCCGAGAGTCGCGCGACAAGTTCCAATAGTAGCGCGAGATTGCCCGGTCCCAGGGATTCCGCACAAAGCAAAACTTAAAATAAGAATCCCACACAGGCTGCGTAACCTTGTCTCTCACCTGCTTAGCCGTCATGTGATTCCAGAACAGTTTCTTCTCAGCCTTCCGCTTGTACAGCAAGTACCGGGCAATGTCCTTCGGCCGATACTCCCAAGGCTTACGCGGCCGGGAATGGTTTTGCGGAAAAATCCCCAACTCGTTCCGAACCGGCTCGTCTTCCGGATTGATAGGAGTGATTACGTCTTCCGGACCACAAAAACGTGATAAGGCGATCTCCATGCTCGTGCTGGCGGTCTTCGTCGTCCGCATGAAGATGAATTTGTGCCGATGCGAAATAATCATGGGTTTGCCGCCGACATTTCCAGTATTGGTCTACGATGGGGCGGAAATTTGCCAAAATTTGCGGTTTGGGAACAGAGCAGTTTGCCAATGCATACAGCACGGAAAGCGACCGAGTGCTAGCTGAGCCTCGCCATCTTACGCATCTCTTCATGCGGCCTACCGACAATTCGGCAGCCCCGCTATGCTCCACACCCCTTTTTCCGCTGAAACACGCGCATTCACACAATGCCAAAGCAAGCTCCCACGCCGTCGACCACTTCCCACAACTTCCACACGCGCCGTTCGTTGCGCCGTCGTATGACATGGCACCGCGACCTGCCCCTGGAAGTGGCATCCGCACTGTGGGAAAGCCCCGATAGCGTGCTCCGAGCCGGCGTCTGCTTACAAACCAAATCGCGAACCACGGTCGCGCAGGTCGACCTGCCGTCTGGAAAGTACCTCCTGAAATTTCACCATTGGGCCGGTGCATGGAAAACGCTAACTAAATCGCTAGCCGCTTCACCTAACCGCCGCAGCTTTGAAGATGGCGTGCGGCTCGCTAGCACAGGTGTTCCCACGCCGCTACCGCTGGCCTGCATCGATGTGCGTTTAGGACCATTCAAGGCTTGCTCATACTTGTTGACCGAATTTGTCGAAGGCACGTCGCTCTACCAGCGAATGCGATATAGCCAGCCCGATGAAGCTACCATCGATCATCTGGCCCAACAGGTGGCCGACATCTGGCAATCGCTAGACGACCTACGATTCTGCCACAACGACTTGAAGCCTGAAAATCTGATGATCGACCACAACGATCGATTGTGGCTCATCGACTTGGAAAACGGCCGTTGGCACGACGACCAGAAATCGCTCCGCCGCGCTCAAACCGAGGATGTCAGGCGTCTTCTCCACGTGCGAAGCTGGCGAGCTAATTTGCAAGCCGCGGAAAAATTCCGGCGGCGTCTCTCCATCACTACCGCCGCACAATCGCTCGGCACGGCCAACCCATTCGATTCCGTGGCCGATAGCAGAGTCGTGCTGAGCATCAACCACGGCCTGACCGTGCTTATTCCTTGCTGCCAACGAGACTCGAATCTCGACAACTCGATAGCAGCAGCGCGAGATTTCGCAGAAGAAATCATCATCGTCGACTTTAGTTCTGGAAATGAAGTCCAGCAATCGCTCTCCAATCATAAGAGTTGCCGTGTTGTATCGAGCGGCTCATTAGGCCCCAGGCCTCTCGAGCGCGCAGTCTTGAACGCCAATAATCCCTGGGTTCTACAGCTCGAACCAACCGAGCTAGCCTCGTCGGATTTGGCCAAGGAAATCCAATTTCTTCTGGCAAACGATCCACCTCAGGACGGCTTCCGCATCGAGCGGCGCGGCCTGATAGGTGGGCACGTGATCCGCTTTGCTGGCTGGCTGGGCGACACCCCACTGCGGCTCGTCCGTCGCGACAGCGGCCTACTCCCTGAAACCAGCCAAAATAACGACGCGAAACACTCACCAAAAATCGGCCAAACACGCTGTGTAATCGAGAATCGAATTGCAACGATCGAGCAACTCACGGCAATGCTGGAGCAATCCGCATCCGAAGCCGCCCATGAGTTACACGCTCAGGGCCACCGCCCTTCGTTGATCCGCGTGCTGCTCCACGCCCCGTTGAACTTCTTGCATGGTTACTTCATCAAACTAGGCTGCCTCGATGGCTGGGCCGGACTCCACCTCGCGCTACTCTCTGCCATTTACGTCTACATCCGCTACGCCAAGCTTTGGCAACTAACACACGAGCTTCCACACCCGATTTCCGACACCGGCAACCCCGTCGTGCTTAAGCTCATCAATCCAGCCGCCACCTCAGCGCCGCACGAGCAAACCGCGGCCACTCGCCGTCGTGCCGCGTAAAACCAGCCGCTGGTCTCTCCAACCAAATGCTTGAAATAGCCTCTTGGTTCTGCGAGAATCAAGAGCGCCCTCCCATTTTTCCCGCCGTCATTTCAAGCCGCCGCTCAAAGAGTCACCGGCCCGCTCGGCTTTGCCCAGAAATTCACGTCAAGCCACAAGATAGACCTGTTACCAGAGAACTGTTATCCAATCGCTTGCGGCTTAGCGCGATTTTCTGGGCAAAGCCGGCCCGCTCCCTCCAACCCGTTGGTCCCTCGCCATGCCCATCAATCGCCGCGAGTTCGTCGGGGTAACCACTTCGCTGCTCGCGAGTGCCGCCTTGCAGGTTCCTGTGGCAAACTCATTGGCGTTTGCCAACGACACCGCGCCGCCAAAAGACTTTCCCGGCAAGGGCCGAATCTACAAAGCCGTTAAATGGGGAATGATTGAAACAGGCGGCAGCGTGCTGGAGAAGTTTCGCCTTCAAAAAGAGCTAGGCTACGACGGCATGGAGCTCGTCAGCCCTTGGGATGGCGACATCGCCGAAGTCCGCCGCGCGAGCGAAGCCACCGGCATGCCCGTCCATGCGCTCGTCGACATGAAGCACTGGGAGATTCGCCTCTCCTCGCCGGATCCAAAAACAAGAGAGCAGGGCGTCGCAATTCTCGAGCAGGCCCTCCGCGATGACAAGGCATTTGGCGGCGATACCGTTCTACTCGTCCCCGGTAGAGTCGCCGGCAAAGACGAAACTCACGACGACGTCTGGAACCGCTCCATCACCGAGATTCGCAAAGTCCTCCCGCTCGCCAGCAAGCTCGGTGTGCGGATCGGCATCGAAAACGTCTGGAACGGCTTCTGCGAAACACCTGAACAAACCCGCGACTATATCGACGCTATCAACAGCCCCTGGGTCGGCATGTGGTTCGACATCGGCAACTGCCGCAAGTTCGGCCGTAGCGAAAATTGGGTACGCACACTCGGCGGCCGCATCGTCAAGCTCGACTGCAAAGACTGGAGCGAAAAGCACGGCTTCGCAAGCAAGATCGGCGACGGCGACGTAAACTGGCCTGCCGTTCGCCAGGCTCTTTCCGAAATCGGTTATACTGGCTGGTGTACCGCAGAGGTCAACGGCGGCGGGCGCGATGCCCTCGCCGACATCGCCCAGAGAATGAATCGGGTACTGCTTCTTTAACCCTCCTCCCTCTCCCTCCGGGAGAGGGCCGGAGTGAGGATGCCCTGAAATGGGTTTTATTCAAGCTCCCAAGCAAAACAAGGAATCATATATGCCCACCAATCCTCAAAACACCTCCCGACGCGACTTCCTCAAAACGTCCACCGGCCTCGCCGTCGGTGCATCTCTCGCCAGCACGCTCGTTATCCCTCGCGCCGTTCATGCCGGCGCCAGCGAAAAGATGCGAGTCGGCCTCATCGGCTGCGGTGGTCGCGGCACCGCGGCCACCGAAAATGCCCTCGTCGCTAGCCCTGAAAACGTCCTCGTCGCCGTCGGCGATGCGTTCGCCGATTATGCCACCCATAGCGTCAACAAACTGCGCCGCAACGACCTGGTCAAAGACCGCGTCCAAATTCCAGAGGATCACATCTTCTCCGGCTTCGACGCCTACAAGAAAGTCATCGACAGCGGCGTCGACGTCGTCATCCTCGCAACGCCTCCCCATTTCCGCCCGCAGCACCTGGCCTACGCCGTTGAACAAGGCAAACACGCGTTCGTCGAGAAACCCGTCGCGGTCGACGCCCCTGGCGTTCGCAGCATCATCGAAACCTGCAAAAAAGCTCAGGAGAAAAACCTCGCCGTCGTCTCCGGCCTCTGCTGGCGCTACCACCCGACCGTCTGCGAAACCGTCCGCCGAGTTGTCGAAGACAAGGCCATCGGCGACATCATCGCCATCCAGTCCAACTACAATGCCGGTCAACTTTGGCACCGCGGCGACGATCCCAAGTGGAGCCGCATGGAGTACCAGATCCGCAACTGGCTCTACTTCCACTGGCTCTCGGGCGATTGCATCGGCGAGCAAGCCGTCCACAGCCTCGATAAAACCGCCTGGCTCCAAGGCGACATTCACCCAACCTCGGCCTTCGGCATGGGCGGCCGGCAGCAACGTGTCGAGCCCGAGTTCGGCGACGTTTACGACCATCACACCGTGTTCTACGAATACCCGAACAACGTCCGGGTCTTCTTCACCTGCCGTCAGCAAAACAACGTCAGCAACATGGTCGACGAAGTCGTCCTCGGCACCAAGGGCCGCGCCCGCATTCTCGATTGCAGCATTGAAGGCGAGAACGCCTGGCACGGCAAAAAAGATCCTAAGACCGACATGTACGTCATCGAGCACCAGCACCTGTTCAATAGCATTCGCGACGGCAAGCCGATCAACAACGGCCACTACATGGCCAACAGCACCATGCTCGCCGTCATGGGCCGCATGTGTACCTACACCGGCCAGCAGCTCACTTGGGACCAATGCTTCAACAGCAACGAACGCCTCGGCCCCAACGAATACGCCTGGAGCGACAACGTCCCTGCAATCGAAGTAGCGATCCCGGGCAAGACGAAGTTCGTATAGCAGCCCTCACTCTGCCCTTAGAGGAGGGCCGAGTTGTTTGGAACTCGCCGTGGGGAGGTGAGGCTGCCTTGCGTAAAACTGCTCAAGTAATGGCCACCAAAAACACGAAAAGCCACCAAAACTTTTCGTGCATTTTTGTGTTTTTCGTGGCTACTTCATTCGTTCGTGCGCCCTTGTCGTAAGGCCGTCAAAGACCGGAGCTTCCATGACGCGATTACAACTACTACTCGCCATCGCGATCGCCATGACCTCCCTGTCAAATCCATCGCTCGCCGCTAAAAAGTCGAACACCGACGAAAGCCGAGTTCCTCCCTACGAATTGCCCGACCCGCTCCTGGCAAACGACGGCAGCCGCATCACTTCTGCCGCCGAGTGGACCTCTAAACGGCGACCAGAAATCTTGCATCTGTTTGAAAAAGAAGTCTACGGCCGCGCGCCGTCTGAAAAGTTCGACCTGCAATTTCACGTCGACTC
>CAZGMU010000123.1:10378-11520 GCA_964526975.1 uncultured Planctomycetaceae bacterium | reverse complement strand
ATGTAAAGCCGCTTGTAAACATCCCAGAAAAACGTCGACGCGCTCAGTTCCACGGCGCCCGCCATCGTGTTCTGCCGCTCGTCGAAGCCCCAGAACTGTACGCGGGTGCCAATTCCGTCGCGTCCTTCGTATCCGAGCCCTAATCGCATCGCAATCGAGCCGTCCTCCGACCACTGGCCGAACCCTTCCTCGGACACATGCGACATCGTGGGAATCAAGGCGAATTCGATTCGCCACGCATCCGAACGGTAAGGTGAACGATCCCAAGGCGGCTCGCAACATGAATCGTCCTGGTCCGCCAATGGATCAGCACACTCCGGACCAGGCCTCGCTGAAACCGCCGTCGCTGGCGGCGCGAATCCATCCGTCGTCGAACGCCACCGAGTCATCTCCTGGTCCGGAATGGGAACAAATGCTTCATCTTCCTCAGCGCGCACATCCACCCCAATTAACAGCAGAAGTGCCAAAGCGAGCATCGTGCGGCCAGGCATGGAGAAAAGCGCCACGAGGAATCGACGATTTCAAGTGGCAAGTGGTAACAAACCAGGCCAGGGCACGCAATACAAAGCCGCCCGATGAAAGCGTGCTACCACATGTAGGACGGACTTCAGTCTGTCAAAATAGCAACTCCACACAACAGCACGCTCGAAAAAAACGGATCAAGGCCATGCCGCGCGTCGAAGAGCCTCCTTCGCTAGCAACGGCACATCCCGCGCCACGCGAAAAAAAACTCCCCTGGCCGAACCACAGTTCGACCAGGGGAGCGTGATCTTTCGTAAACTCTTGAGTTCTTTCTTGAACACCAACCGCTGCTTACCACCGCTGGCTGTCCATCGGGATCTTCGAAATATCGAATTTGCTTGTATCCTCGGTATGCGCCGGCTCGGCCGAGGCCGATTCGGTGCCGGTGTACGTCTGCCGCTTGGTCAGCTTGCCACCTTCATCCCACCAGCGCCATTCGCCGATCAGCGTGCCGTTTTCGTATTTGCCGACAGCCGACTTCTGGCCGTTCTTATGCCACCAGATCCACGTGCCATCTGCCGCATCAGCCTTATACTCGCCGGTGACGGCCACCTGGCCGTTGTCGTGCCAGAACGTAAAGGTGCCGGTTTTCTTGCCGTATTCGTACGCTCCGTCCGACT
>CAZGMU010000123.1:0-10328 GCA_964526975.1 uncultured Planctomycetaceae bacterium | reverse complement strand
GGTGTGCCACGACTTTGAGGTGCCATGACGCATATCCTCACCCTCGGAGCCAAACTTCGCGGCATGCATCGCCCAGAAATCGTCCGGCGTCTTCTCCACCGTTTTCGCGGCCAGATACATGATCTCGGTCTTCTTTGCTTTGCCAGAGCCGGGATAATACGTCGTTTTCGTCACTACTTTGTGACCATCTTCATACGTAGCCACCCGGGCTAGCTCGCCCGATGTCTTATTGATCTCCATCAAATCGCCCATCGGAATCGAGTTCTGATAGGTGATCTGGCTCATGATCTTGCCATTCGGCAGCCAGGTCGTCGCCTGACCGTTTCGCTTGCCGTTCTTGAACGAGATCATCAACACCTTCCGATCGTTCGCGTCGGAGATGATCCACTCGCCTTCCAGCTTGCCATTGGTGAAGTTGGCTTGCGACATAAATGGCGCCTTGAATTCCTTATACGGAAATTCGTTTAGCATCTCCGCATCGTTCCGGCCAACCCAACGAGTCCACATCCCATTGCGCTCGCCGAAGTTAAAATGCCCTTCGGCCGCGACATCGCCTGTTGGCGAGTACATCTTCCATGCGCCGTGGTTCACATAATTGCCTTCCGCGTTAAGCGTGACATGGCGCTCGATGCGGACTTTGCCGTCGGGGTAACGCTCACGCACTAGTTCGATTTCGCCGGTAACTCCGGGCGAGATGTTCACTTCGGCATAGTCGGTCGCCGCGATGTCGCTCAGCAGCGGGACCGGCAGCGAAGCAGGCGCACGCAATTGAAGTTGATCTTCCGCATGGGCAACCGTGCCCAACCCCATGGTTAACGCTAAAGCCATGCAGCCCGAAGCGCGGCGGTAACTTTTGACTAGACGTATCATGTCGAATCCCTGACGTGATATGAATGCTATCACCGATGGCACGACCACCGCGATCGCGACATCCTACGGTGCGAGAAATGTAGTTGCTTTCCTTACCACCGGATCGACCGCAAACACCGGAATCTGTGGTTGCCAAAGCATTGGCGGCAGATCCGGCAAGAGCTAAAAACTTTCCCTCATCGGCATAGAGCGCATGGAAGAGTAAACTTACTACCAACTGGCAAAGCTGCGTAGACTTTGCCGACTGCTGATCGCCCCAGGCACCGACTTTGGCACGCCCGGCACTGAAATTCCGGACAAGCACCACCAAAAACCACGACAAAAATACACCTCAAATGCAGTACCAAGTCCTCGCGACCGACTACGACGGTACGCTCGCCACCGATGGCGTTGTGGATGAAAAAACAGTCCATGCTCTCCACCGGCTGCGCGAGTCCGGCCGTCGATTGATTCTCGTTACGGGCCGAATCATCGAACAATTGGTCGAAGTATTCCCACAGATGGAGCTGTGCGATTTGGTCGTCGCCGACAATGGTGCTGTACTTTATGAACCGAGGTCGGGGCAAAAGAACTCGCTCGCCGATCGACCGGCACAGGAGTTTATTGATGAACTGGTCCGCCGCGGGGTGCCCCAGCTTGAAATCGGCGACGTAATCGTGGCCACTTGGGAACCACACGAGACGACCGTCCTTCAAACGATCCGCGACCTCGGCCTCGAATTGCAGATCATCTTCAACAAGGGCGCTGTGATGATCCTACCCACGGGCGTCAACAAAGCCACCGGCCTGCGCGCAGCCTTGGCCAAGCTCGGCATTTCACATCACAACACGGTCGGCATCGGCGACGCCGAGAACGACGAGGCGTTTCTAAAGACCTGCGGAGTATCGGTCGCGGTCGATAACGCACTCGACGTGGTCAAGAAACAAGTCACAATCGTGACCGGTGGTGCGCGCGGTGCGGGCGTTAGGGAGTTAATCGATCAACTGATCGAGAACGATCTGAGCCACTTGCCACAGCGAACTTAGCGACGACTCGAAAAGCAGCAAATTACCCAAATAAGTTCTGCATTATAATCCAAGCAAAACCACAATTTAGCGTCGGCCGCCAGGCCGAATCTCCAACCAACACGCCTCCCCTGCAAGCGCGGAAAGATAATTTGCTTTAGCGGGGATTTGCAAAAGTTCGTATTCTTGCCTCCTCTATTTCTTCTCCGTGTCCTCCGTGCCTCCGTGGTGAATCCCATCTTCCGGAATTATTTTAGGGGCATCCCTGAGAGCCAATCCCTGCTTGTTCAAACTGACCAATGCTGCGCGATCTTCTCACGTAGAAACCGCACGCTCTCGCGAAGGTCCTCCACGCCATTCATGCCGTCTTCGATGCTGATCCAACCGTCGAACCCGGCGCCTTTTAGTTCACTGAAGATGGCGTCGTAGTCGTTCAACCCGCGACCGATCACGCCGTGACGCAAACGTTTCGCGTAGCCGATCGAGTTCTCTTCTCGTCGCAAATCTTCCAGCGTGCCTTCGATAAGATACCGATCACTCGCGTGCATCGTAACCACGCGATGCTTCACGCGCCGCAGTAACTCCAGCGGATCGTCACCAGCCAGGAATGCGTTGCTAGGATCGTAATTGACGCCGAAATCCGGCGAGTCGATCAGTGCGACCAAATCGCAAAAGGCGTCGATCTTTTGAGCAAACTCCGGATGAATCCAATAGTCGTCCTTGTAGTGGTTCTCCAAAATCAGCGTCACGCCGCATGCGGCCGCGTGAGGAAGGCACGCCTCGATACTGTCGGCCGCCAGCCGCAGCCCTTTCTCGCGCGATAACTTTGGCCGGCGCTGGCCGCTGAGCACACGACAGTAATGCCCACCCAGCGCGGCACACAAATCGATCCAACTCTTCTGCAAATCGATCTGCTGCTGGCGAAACTTCGCGTCGGGGTGCGTGAAATCGGGCGACGCACACAGCATCGGAATCTCTAGACCATGATCCGCCGCCATCCGTCGAAACTGCTCGGGTGCGCCCGGCTTCTGCAATTCCAGAAACCGAATATAGAACTCCAGTCCATCCAGCTTCAAATCCGCGCCGATCTCGATCCACTCGCGGAGCGTCAT
Organism: uncultured Planctomycetaceae bacterium; assembly: GCA_964526975.1. Taxonomy (GTDB): domain Bacteria; phylum Planctomycetota; class Planctomycetia; order Pirellulales; family Lacipirellulaceae; genus JABDGM01. The sequence continues at coordinate 7,342 of CAZGMU010000123.1, read as the reverse complement.
CGTCCCATTGACGCATAACGCGTCCATATAAGCTTTCGGGAACGCAGCCAGCCGCGGCATCTCAGTCGCCTTTCTTCACCGGATTACGGCCGATCATCGGAAACTGCTCCAGTTCCACCACGCTGCCGCTAATCGGTTTGCTCTCATCGGACAACCAATAAACGGCCGCCGTGGCGATCTTTTCCGGCGGCATGATCTCTCCTGACGGCGCGTACTGCGGCTCGATGTTTTCATACCAGTCGGGCGGCAAACCGTCGGCAATCTTCGTTTTAATCTCGTTCGGCGTGAGCACCCAACCCACATTGAAATGATTCACGCGAATCTTGTCGTAGCACAACGAATCGGCCAGATTCCGCGAGAGCGTCATCAACGCCCCTTTCGAAATGCTGTACGCCACCAGGTTGCTCTCGCCGCAATAACCATTGATCGAGCCAATGTTGAGCACAGAGCCTTCGCTCCGCTTCAAATGGGGATAAGCTGCGCGGATTAGAAGCAGGGGGGCACGTACGTTCGTCGCCATCATCTTGTCGAAGAACTCGGCGTCGGTATGCTCAAGGTCTGCACGCGCAGTCGAAGCCGCGTTATTCACAACGCCATCGAGCAAACCAAACGTCCGCACAGTCGCTTCGATCACCCGCTCGGCTGCGGCCGGATCGGCTAGATCAGCCTCGACGAAAGCCGCACGTTCACCCGCTTCCTCCGCCAATGCGCGGCCGCGGTCAGCATTCCGACCTTGAAACATCACGAAACCGCCTTCAGCAAGCACGCGCTTCGCAATCGCCTCGCCAATGCCGGTGGTGCTGCCGGTCACCAAAACAACTTTGTCTTTAAGCCGCATAGTTCATTCGTAGCTGAATTCGCAAGAATTCGGACTGCCTTATGCCTCGGCCGAATTCTTGCGAATTCAGCTACCACTCGTTCACACTTCCGGCTTCAACACCGCCTTCACAATCTTGCCCGAATGCATCGCCTCGAACGCGTCCTTCCACTCAGGCATTGGCCACACGCCGCCGGTAATCGGCCGCACATCGAGCACGCCCGTCGCGATCAAACGAATGATCCGTTCCCAAATCGGCCAGTTGTGGCTGAAGCTCCCTTGCAGCGTAACATTCTTCTGCACAAGCCGATCGAGCGAGAAGCCAATCGGTTGCGGCCCCCACCCGACTTTGCTGATCCAACCGGCTGGCCGCACGAGGTTGAGCGCGTTATCGAGCGCGACCGAAACACCGGTCGCATCCACCACACCGTCGCAACCCAAGCCGTCTACTTCCTGTGCCCAACTCATCGCATCGCCAACAATCACATCGCAGCCATACTGTTTCGCTACATCGAGTCGCGTCCGATCGTTTTCCAAACCGACCACCGCCACGCTCGCGCCGCACAACCGCGCAACTGCCGCCGACAGAATCCCAATCGGCCCCGGACCTAATACGATCACGCGATCCCCCGGCCGAATCCGCGCATTATTCACCACGGCATTGAACGCCACGCAGCACGGCTCGGTAAGCGCCGCCTGCTCGAACGACAATCCATCCGGCATGCGATGCAGAATCCGCGTCGGCACGGCCACATACCGCCGCATCGCCCCGTCGACCAGCGCGCCGTACCCGCGCCGCGTGGGCTCAAGATTGTATTTCCCCTCGCGAGATAGCGGATGATTTGGATCGATGACGGCAGCCGTCTCCGAAACGACCCGATCGCCCTCCTTCCACTCCTTCACATTGGGGCCCACCTGACTGATCACACCGCAGAACTCGTGCCCCAGCACCATCGGGTACTTCATCGGCCAACTTTGCTGCGCGGTCCACATGTGCAGATCACTGCCGCACACGCCGACAGCTTGCACTTCCAACAACACTTCGTCGTCACCGATCGTCGCCTGGGGAATCTCCCGATAGTCAACGCTGTATTTCTCGGGCCCGTAATTAACAACCGCATGATCGCGCATGAAACGCCTTCCGAGTTTGCGAGCTACATCGACAGCTCGTGTCGCCGGCCGCGCGCAGCCCCATCTATATATCGCCCGCAAAGCTCGGAGGGAAGAAGAGCAGAGCCACCACCAATCCAACAGATTTCCATATTGGATGGTATGTTACGCTGTTAATCCATTCCGGCTCGAAAAATCCATAAATCGCGTAGCGTATATGATCTCACGCAAAGGCGCGGAGACGCAAAGGGAAAGCACGTTTTGGAGACACTTATCGGCGCTAATTTTCGCTAATGAGAGATCGGATTAATGCTAATAAATGGAGATTCATGTTCTCTCCTCGTGTCGTCTTCTTTGCGTCTTAGCGCCTTTGCGCCTTTGCGTGAGATATCTAATAGTTCCACCCCGCGATCGGCCTGCGTTATCCGGAAATTCTTTGATCCCGATAACACTAACAGCGTAGGCTGCAGGATCGTGTTGCGAACAACACTCTCACTCGGCCTTCTTACCGCCCCCCGCATGCAACTGCTTGGCCAACTTGGCCACCAGCTCCGCGTTCTCCGGACGATCCGCGATGTTCACAGTCTCCAGCGGATCCTTCTCTTCATCATATAACTCGTACACTCTCTTATCCGACTTCGGACCGCTCCATTCAACGAGTCGGTAACGGTCGGTACGTAGTGCTCGACCGAAACCATTTCCCATCTCCGGCAGCGGCTTGCGGTAGGTGGTGAACGCCCCTTCTTTCCAAGGCATGTTGGGCTCGTTCACCAGCGGCACAAAGCTCTTTCCTTCCACCGTGGCGGGAATATCCAAGTGGCAAAGCTCGGCCAGCGTCGGGTACATGTCGATCAACTCGACGAGCGCGTTCGTCTTCTCACCAACATGCGCCTGACCCGGCACGCTGATCATCAGCGGCACTCGTGTGCAAATCTCCCAGTTCGTCCGCTTGTTCCAGGTGCCATGCTCGCCCAGTTGGTAGCCGTGGTCGCCCCAGAAAATCACGACCGTATTCTTCCGCAAGCCCAGTCGATCAAGCTCTGCGAGCACTTTGCCGACTTGGGCATCCATATAACTAATGCACGCATAGTAACTGCGAATGGCCTCGCGTTGCTTCGCTTCCGGAATCGCGCCTTCCTTCGGGATTCCCTTGTAACTGCGAAACTCGCCCGCCTCGTTGCTCGCAAACGCAGGCCCGCCCTTCGGCAGCTCCTGATACTCGGCCAATTTGATGTCCGAATCCTGGTACATGTCGTGATACTTCTTCGGCGCGACCCAAGGCATATGCGGCTTGTAGAAGCCAACGCCCAAAAAGAACGGCTTGTCCTTCACTTCGTTCAATACACTGATCGCCTTCTCGGCAACCCGGCCGTCGAGCAGCTCGTCGTCGGCAATGTCCGGCGAATCGTAGGGCAACATATTGGCCCGCGGCTCGAACGGCTCGGCGCTCACCGCCCGCTTGCCGGATTTCGTGCGATCCTTCACCGCCACCGCCACCGCTTTGCCGTTTGCATCGACCGCCGTTGGCTTGCCTTTCTTCTGCAATTCCTTTCTATTGGCCGGCCAGTGCCATGCTTGCTCGCTCCAAGAAGCATCGTCCTCGTGATTGCCGTTCGTCACATGGAAAATCTTGCCGACGCTTCGCGACTCATAACCGTTGTTCTTGAACAACTGTGGCAACGTCACCATATCGGGCGAATTCGTTCGCAAGAACGTAACCAGGTCGTAAACCTTGATCGACTCCGGCCGCTGGCCGCTAAGTAACGACGCACGCGACGGATTGCACAACGCAAACTGGCAGTAAGCCCGGTTGAACACCGTGCCGCTGGCGGCAATCGAATCAATATTCGGCGACTTGATTTGCGGGTGCCCATAGCAGCCCAACTCGGGCCGCAGGTCGTCCACCGCGATGAACAACACGTTCATCCGTGGCTTCGTTTCCTCGGCAGCAGTTGCTTCATTCGAACGAGAGCAGAGCAGGGTGGCCAGCAACGCGACGACAATCGAAAACAAACGTATCATGATGGGAAATTGCCTGGGTGGGAGGGGAACGGGGAGCAAAATATTCCCCCTCTCCCTCTGGGAGAGGGCCGGGGTGAGGGTGCCTTGAAAGGCGTTTGCATTTCACCAACGGCTTTGCACCTAAACTCGAGTCAAGCCGCTAGGTCAGCAAGCTACCAGAAACGAATGCCCCAACCGCTTGCGGTTTAGCTCGATTTATGTGCAAAGCCTTTCACCAACAGAAAAACCAGCAAGCCGCCAAGTTCACCCCAGCGGTTTCAGCCAGTGGAAGTAAACCCCGCTGCTCGCTGATCGTGCCGGATCGTTCTGAAACTCCCTCCAGAATACCCGAAAATGCAGCCCAATGTGTACATTGGGCTGCATTTTCTGAAACATAGCCGCGGGTGGCACCGACTTTCGGCCGCGCAAACGCCTGCTATCGGGCTCGGCAACCACGGCCGCATGTCGGTGCGGCGCAGCCGTGAGAGGCAAAACTAGCTAATGCCTCCTGCGCCTGCGGCGCACCGACAATCGGCCGGGCAACACTCACACAATCGCAACACGCAACCGGCCGACAGTCGATGCTACCCCTCTATTTGTTGCCCATCATCGTGATTTCATAATTCTCCGACACGTCGAGCAATGCCGGGCCGCTCAGCTTCGCCTTGTTATTAGTCTCCCGGACGTATTCAAATGGCTTCATCGTCACCGGATCAACCGGCAGCGGCACTTCGGTGATGTCCGCAAGCTTCTCCGGCAACGAACCATCATGAGAGGCCGCGTAAATCCGCAGCGCTTCGAACATCCGCAAGAGCGCGATTCGGCGATCGCCGCGCGCGATCGCACCGCGCGTGGACTGCAACACATTTTGTGTCGAATCCGCGAATGGTATGATCTCACCGGCTTCTTTCGCCGCTTTCGCCCGATCGAAAGCCTTATCCATTTCTCGCCTGGCCTCGGGATATGGCAACGAATAATACTTGACAGCATCATCGAAAAATTCACGGCTTATTTTCAATGTGTAAATGAGAGCCACTTGATATGTACTCATCGCGTCGATCTGTTCCGCCGACATGCCGCGGGCGACCAGCCATCGCTTGGCCGTCGGCAGTTTTTCTTCGCAGAGCTTATCCAACTCCTCGACCGACATCGGCTGTGGAACGGACGGCTTGCCCGTCGCTGTCCACTCGATAATCTGCTTGGCAATCCGATGAAACAGTTCTCGCCACTCTTCTGGGCTGCGCCGCGCCGTCTCTACATCACGCAGTTCAGGGAACGACAGCAATAGAGCTTGTCGCTCCACGTCGAGTGCGTGGCTCATGTCGACCATCGGACTTGGCAGCGTCGTAAGTGCCCAATACAAGTTGGGAGCGCCGGGCTGCTGAACGTATTCCGTAATTTCCGGAAAGATGATGAGGCCGATCGCGGCGCCCAGCAACCCGTGAATTAGCGACTCGCCTTGAGCCACGTTGTTGGCCAGTGCATAGTTGGTTTGAAACGTCTTGACGGCCTCGTCGAATTTACCGTTTGCGATTTCAATTCGCGCCTTGACGGCCAGCAGGCGGGCATATTGTCGAGTCTGCTGCGCGTCAGGAAGCTGGATGCTATAGAATGGGACTTGCCCGATCGGGAGCTGCCAGTCACACGTTTTGCATTTTGCTCCCTGCTCGAGAAACATGATCGATCCTTGCGGCAGCGAAACCTTCTCCGCGCGAAGCTTATCCAGCGGCATTTCTCGCCATTTATCGAATTCGTTCACGGAATTATGGCCAAAGTAATTCAGCTCACCGGCAGTGACCTTGCCATAGGGAACGGCCGCGTTGCCGGAAACAAGCTCGTCGCCGGGAGGAAGCAGCCGATACTTGAGCGCCGGCGCGGGCGCAGCCATCGGATGCAATGTCAGCGACAGGGCCTCACCTTCATCAGCACGGCCGGTCGTCGCCATAGCAAGAATGAAGAGACACGTCGCTATCCAAACACACTTCGATGAAACGTGGATCACGTATTAATTCCTTGCTTGCGAGAAACGTTGGAAGATTTACGAAACAACGGCCGGAATGAATCTGAATCGTTGATCACCTGCCGCCACGCAGACGGTGTGTAGACAGGAACAGCTCGATCTTCCGCAGGTAGAGAAGACTTCGAAACTTTTTGCTTGGCTTCCAATTTGGCAAGATACGTCTCCAAATCTCTGAAGCGTACATCCAGGGTCGTCAGCACATTTCGGCTACCGGCAAGGGGTTGCGCCGGAGCATTGTCGCGCTGCGGAATGGTGTTGCTAGTTGCGATCTCGGGCAAGGTCGTCGCTTCCGGTCGCGCGACGAGCAAAAACAGTAAAGTCGCGGCCAATGCGCTCATCACGGCAAACGCCGCCGGCCACGCTCGCCCCTCGAGTCGGCCCCCAAACGTCTTACCCGACCGCGACGGTGCGCTCACCATCGACGCCTGCCCGGCCAGAAACGCCAACCGCTCGCGATCGAGGCGATCTTCACGCGGCCGAAGTCGCGACAACTCGGCCGCGAAACGCCTCAGCTCGGCACTCAACTCCGGTTGGTCGCCACCGGCGCTAAAACTCTCATTATTCATCTGAACTCCTTGGCTGCGATAGGCACGCCACGCGCAACGCTTCGAGTGCCGCCTCAAACCGGCGATGCGCGGTGCTTGTCGATTTGCCGATCAATGCGGCAATCTCGTCGAACGATCGGCCACCCCAAATTCGTAACACAATCACTTCGCGATCTTCGATCGAAAGTAATTGCAGGGCCGTTGTCGTCGTATCCGCGTCGATCGTTTCGTCAAGCGACATGCTAAACCACGACCCACGCCTTCTGGCCGCCGATGCTTCGTGACGATCTCGCCGCGCGGTAGCGCGCGACGCACTGACCGCCCCATTGCGAACCACGCGATAAAGCCAACCGACAACGTTGTTCGGCAATGGGTGCTGTTGTATCAATTGAATAAACGCTTCTTGAACCACATCTTCCGGCGCCGCGCACCATTGCTGCGCATAAAGCACGAGCGCCGCGCCATGCTCATCCAGGAGCTTCGATAGCAATTCATGGTCGGCAACGTGCATCGGCGCAGTGCGGTGGGTGGTGCTTTATTGAGGCTTGCATGGATATTGAACAATTACCCGCGAGCCGGGACGTCCTCGCCCCCGCCCCCTCGTTCACTATCAATAAAAGTATCAATAATAGAGAGACGCCCGCCGCCAGATATTTTCCCGCACCTACCCAAAAAATCCGCTAACGCCTTAGCGCGCCTCCCAACCTCCCCCTCTCCCAACCTCCCCCTCTCTTCATCCCCCCTCCCAAATTCTGAAAAACTGGGGACTAGTAAATGGCCACTACATATACTACCGTTGTGGTTATCTAGTTGACTCCACCTACCGCAACATCTAGTATTTGGGCGTGG
>CAZGMU010000122.1:3745-11567 GCA_964526975.1 uncultured Planctomycetaceae bacterium | reverse complement strand
ATCAACCGTGATTTCTTTCCTTGTCTATCCTCGTTTCCAGAGAGAACAGGAATTCTAAAACACGTTCTAAGTCAATTCACAGTCGAAATGAAAGGGAATGGCCATGAAGGTTTTTCGACATTTTCGGGGAAATGACAAACGAGACGCATCAAGAATTGACAAGAATCGGAGGCGTCGTCTTGGTTTTGAAGCACTTGAGGATCGTCGAATGCTCGACGGCGATCCGCCGTATGAATTGATCTTTGCTGAGACTCCGCTGGATGCAGAAATAATCTCTGAACCGCTGCCCGGTGATTTTCGCCCCGAAACTGCGTCACCTTTACCAATGACGACAGATGAAGGAGACCACTATTTTTACTTTGTAGAGCAAGTCGATTTGCTCCGTGCTTTGGATGAGTTTGTTGTAGCAGTTGAGGCCGAAGCAAATGTCGAAGATGTAATCACCGCATTGACCGGCAGCGGAGGTGCGCTCGAAGGTTACGAACACAAGGCAACGCTGGAAGATAAGCTAGTTGTCCTTGCGCGGCCACAAGAAGTGGCCTTCATTTCAATTGACTTGAATGATGTCGAGGCTACTGCCGGAGTCGAGTGGGCCGCACCGGTATTCGTCGGGAAAGACAGCGGCAACTTGGCAATTGTGACGGATGAAATCACGCTCGAATTGAAGCCAGGGGTCGATCCCGAAGAGTTTTTCGCCACGGGTTTTGTTAGCTGGCAACCATTCATCGGTAACTCATACATCGCCGTGATGGAAGATGGCGGAGTGTTTGCGCTCGACACAGCAAATGCTTTGTCAGTAAATGAGGATGTGGAATGGGCACAGCCGAATTTCTACGTTGACGTTATTGAACTCCAAAACGACCCGCTCTTCGGTAATCAGTGGACGCTGAATAATACGAGTCAGTTTGGAGCAAGGAACGATGCGGACGGAGACGTATTAGAAGCGTGGAACACGACGACGGGCAGCGCAAACGTCGTGATAGCCGTGCTGGATTCGGGTGTACAACTTAATCATCCCGACTTGGCCGCACATATCTTCACGAACACTGGTGAAATACCCGGCAACGGAATTGACGATGACGGTAACGGGTTCATCGACGATATGCATGGTTGGAACTTCGTTGATGCCAACAATGACCCTAATCCAGGTACTAATCCAAGCCCTCATGGTACGGCAGTCGCGGGCGTCGCCGCAGCAGTGGGCGACAATATGATCGGAGTAACTGGCGTGTCAATGAATTCAACGATTCTGCCAATCCGAATATCAAGTGCTGCCGGCTTCGTTGCCAACGCCGTTCTCACTCGTGCTGTTTACTATGCCGCAGGTGCCGTGCTCAATGTTGGCGGTCAGATCGTTGGAACGTGGCGTGGCTCTGACGTCATAAACGCGAGTTGGGGCGGCGGATTGGCCGATGCGGGACTTACGGCAGCTTTCAATTGGGCTGCGACTCAGGCTCGTGACGGAAGAGGAATTCCAGTATTCGTGGCGACGGGCAATTCTGCTGCTGGGCGTCAAGGAAGTGGCACCGAACAATACAACGGCATTGGCCGAACCGCCACCGGACTGTTCGCAGCATTTGGGAATTCCACATGGTCTTGGGTTCTGAGCTATAGGAAGGATGCAGCCGGTATTGCGGGCGAGGATACCGTGCGGCTTGGCCGATTCGTCAACGATAACGGAACAAACACGCGATGGGACTCGCCGACTGTAGTGCCGACCGGGTGGAGTTTAGCGCCCTTCATAGGACAGGACGGATGGTTTATCGAAGATAATCCGGCCAGAGCGCACGGGACTGGCCGGTATCAAGTACGTTCGACCGCTATCGGCAACAGTGATGAGGCGTTCATTCTCGCACCACCGATAAATGTCACTGCTGGGAACCCCGATATGACAGCAACATTTTATACATGGCAGTCATCGGCAGTGACCGACACGATGAACCTGTATCTGTTCAATCACAACACAGGACAACTCTTTACGCTCGCCGGAAATGCTGGGACGTTTGCTGGTGTCGTACCAACGCTTGTACAAGCTACAGATGTCGATGTTGCCTATCCGGGGAATCTTGCAAACGTCATCGGGGTGGGTGCTACGACCGATTGGGACTATCGCTCGCACTATGCCCAATACGGAGCGGCACTTGATTTAGTCGCCCCTAGCAATGGTGGCTATGCGGGTGTTACCACGACAGACATTACCGGTGCGGGAGGTTATGGGGCGGGTGATTACACAAATACGTTTGGCGGAACTTCCTCAGCCGCTCCCTACGCAGCAGGCATCGCAGCATTGCTGCTGTCCAGGAATCCAAACCTAACGGCAACCGACATTCGTAACATCATGCAGAACACGGCCGAGAAGGTCGGTGGAGATGTTGGTGCGACCGCTTACAACGTCAATGGTTTCAATCAGTTCTACGGCTTTGGCCGCGTGAACGCTAATACGTCGGTTCTTGCTGTGCCGGGTGCATCTGGCGACTACAATCGAAATGGTACTGTAGACGCGGCAGACTACGTACTATGGCGCAAGACACAAGGAAGTTCTGTCGCTTCACCCTATGCAGGTGCGGACGGCAGCGGAAATGCAAATGTCGGATCGGAAGATTACACTGTTTGGCGAGCGCGTTTCGGCCAGGCAATTACTCCGCCCGGTCCAGGTAGCGGCAGCGGTCTATCGGAAACCTCATTAACAACTGGGTCAAATGATTTTCAAGAAAACGAAACCCTGCCGCCTGTCGATCAAAAACTGACAACTGAAACAATTACGGCTGTCGCTGCCGACTCCAAAGCGATTGATTTTTATATTTTCCAAACAACGCTCTCGCCGGCTACGCCGTCGCTCGTTTCAAGTTCCTTTACCAATCAGAACCGCAATAATCTTGCCAATGTAGCGGTACGCAACGAAGGGTTGCTTGCTTGGCTGTCCGATCGTTCATTGCAGCGGCCCAATGGTAACTCAGATTCTGGTGACGACCGCAACGATTTCTTGGCAGACGACCGTGACCACTATAGCGATGTCGCCGATAGCGCTTTCGAGTCGTTTGAGCTATCCATTCGATCGACGCCCAAATCGCTCACAGCCGCGTAGGATAAATGGGTCATAGGATAAATGGGTCAGAACGATTTAGAGAAATCGCTCTGCCCCATTTACATTTTGCCCCATTTCGATTTGATGAATCGAACTACTCGTCGAAAATGTCCTCGGAGTCGTCGCCGAAGATGCTACTCCATGCAGCCGAGAAAGCTGCATAGACAACGATTGTCGGAGCATAGCGAACCGTCTTAGCGGTACCACGATGCAGGGCGTCGCCGGGGCCGTCGGCGAGATGCGACCGAAAGTTCGCACAACCACTGAGGTATACAACGCAGAGACTGAGGGCGAACAGTTTTCGCATGGCATCGTCCTCCTGAGGGAAGCGGATGGTACCCCAACTATTTAGATATCGCCAGAGAGCAATCGCGGCATCAGGTGAAGCGTTTGCTAGCAGTCGGCCTTTTTAACCACAGAGGACACAGAGACCACGGAGAGTCTCTGGGGATAAGGCCTTCCCGTATTAACTCTCGGTGAACTCTGTGTCCTCTGTGGCTACATTCATTGGAAAATGGCTGTAGGGCTTACCAACGTAATGAGAGATGGCTTCGGTGGCTTACGCTGCCGGCCCTTTGGGCTACGCCGTTAACCTTTTTTCACAAAGCAACCGCGGATGGACGCGGATTATTTTAAGGAACTCTAGCAAAACTGAAATGGGGGGAGCCGGACGCTAGCGCGTGCCGGTTGATTGGATTAGGCGGCGGGCGCTAGCGCCCTGTTTTGTTCGAGTTCCTAAGTCAGGTGATCAGCGCATGGCAATCTTCACTTGTCTTCTTATCCGCGTTCATCTGTGTTTATCCGCGGTTACTTATTGAGGCTTTCATTGGTAATGAGCACGATTGGGCGGGGGCGAGGACGCCCCGGCTCGCGTTGTTGTTCAGTGCCAATGCACGCCTTAATAGTATTGGAAAAGGGGTAACGGCGTAGGCCTTTGGGGCGCTTGCCTGCGGCTTGTTAGAACTGGTTTCAAAATCCTGTTTTCGTGGTAGCTGAATTTGCAAAAATTCGGTTTCTACCATTGTTTTCCGAATTCTTGCGAATTCAGCTACGGTTTTGAAACTGCTTCTAGTGCACGCTGCCGGCTTTCGTTCCGGCGGGGCGGCGGAGGGGTTTGCCGGTGAGTTCCTCTTGTATTTCGCCGTCGGCGATGGCGGGTTTGCCGGCGAGCAGTAGCCAGCGGACGCCAGTCGATGGTTTGAAGGGCTCTTCGTACGTGGCGTGGTCTGCGAAGGTTTTCGGATCGATCACGGCGATGTCGGCCACGTAGTCTTTGCGGAGGTAGCCGCGGTCGGTCATGCCGAGGGTGTCGGCGGGTAGGCCGGTGGCGCTGCGGATGGCTTGTTCGAGTGGCAGGACTTTGTCCTGGATGGAGTAGCGGCCGATCTTGCGTGGGAACGTGCCGAAGCTGCGCGGGTGGGGGCGGGTGCCGTTGTCGATCTTGCTGCTGCCGTCGGAGGCGGTGGCGATCCAGGGTAGCGTCATCACGTAGCGGACGTCGATTTCGTCCATGCCGAAGTTCACGCCGGCGGCTCCGGAGTCGTTCTTGAGAATGTCGAATGCGACGTCGACCGGCTCGCGGTTTTCGCTTTTGGCGATGTCGGTGATGGTCTTGCCAATCCACTCCGGTTTGCTTTTGATGCTGGCGATCTGAATCGGCCCGCGGGCGTCGACGGCTTTGGCGATGATCGGCCGCAGGCGCTGGGCGGTCGCTTCGTCTGCCAGGCGTTTGGCGGTGGCGCGTCCGCCCCCTTCGCGCTCTTCATCGGGAAGGAGCATGGCCATGATCGAGGTGGAGGAGGCGGTGTATGGGTACTGGTCGGCGGTGATCTTGATGCCTTCTGCTTGTGCTTTCTCGATGAGGCGAGCGGCCGCGCGGACTTTGCCCCAGTTGGGTTTCTTGCTGGATTTGAGATGCGAGACGTGGACCGGCAAGTGGGCGCCCTTGGCGATGTCGATGACCTCTTGGATCGACTCGATGAGCGTGTCGCCTTCGTCGCGGATGTGGCTGGCGTAGAAGCCGTTGTGCTTGGCGATGGGGAGCGAGATGGCGATGAGTTCATCGGTCTTGGCGAACGCGCTGGGGATGTATTGCAAGCCGGACGAGATGCCCCAGGCCCCCTGCTCCATGCCGGCATCGGCGATGTCTTGCATTTGCTTAAGCTCGGCGGGCGTCGGCGGGCGCATCTCGCTTTTCATCACGCGCTCGCGCACGGAGCCTTGCGGGACGAGAGTGGCGATGTTGATGCCGGTGCCCTTCTCATCGAGCTCGTCGTAGAACTTGGCGATATCGGTGGGGCCGCCGCCGCAGTTGCCGGTGACGAGCGTGGTGCAGCCTTGGGTGAGGTAACACTCGGCTTTGCGGCTAGACTCGCGGAGGATCGTGGAGTCGCTGTGGTTGTGGAGGTCGATGAAGCCGGGTGTGATGATGAGGCCTTGGCAGTCGATGGTTTGCTTCGCTGTGGACGAGTCTGCGTCTTTGCCGATGGCGATGATGCGGCCGTCGCGAATTGCCACGTTGCCTTCAAAGGGTTTGTCGCCCGTGCCGTCGATGATGGTGCCGCCTCGGAGCAGGATGTCGGCTTCAGGGGCGGCGGTGGCACTCGCAGCCAAGGCGAAAAGCAGGACAAGGCAGGCAATGAGGAGTGGATATTGAAGTTTTGGCACGGTGTGGATTCCCAAGGTGTGGCTGCAAGTCGTTGAGGCACAAGCAGGTGTGGATTTGGATCGCTTGGGAAGCAGCGCGATGCGATTTTTTATTCCAGAAGTCGCGGATATTGGAACGAGGTGGAGTGAAAAACCGCGTGAAAGACGACTGGAATCGGAGGAGCGTGATTCAATATTTGGGGGATTTTGGTTCATGGCGAGTGGGAGGCGGAGGCTGTTTTGGCGCTAAGCCGCAAGCGGCTGGGTGGCCGTGTTGCGTGGGATGGGGATCGATGCGTATGGCGGAGCGTTGCGCGGAGTTGAATGTAGCAAGTCGCGCGGCCATTTTCTACAACTTTCTTTGGCCACTTTTTCCTATTTTCTGATACGATCGGGCCGGTGTGGTGATCTGGTTCTACCCTGGCATAACCGGGTTGTGCAAAGGCGGGTAGAATGGGTGAATGGCTTTATTCCCCCGCAATATCGTGCCGGTGTTTGCTCTGCTGCTCGTGGTGCTGGTGGCTGGCTATCTCGTCGCTGTAACTTTTTGGGAGGCTTCCAAGACGGCGGACCATTCGGCGCATGAAGCGCTGGCCAGTGAAATTCTGGAAAAGCTGGCTGCTGTGCCAAGGGGGCAAGAATATCCGAAGTCGCTCGGCCAATTGCCGCTGACGTACCCAGACGGTGGCGACTCTTCGCTGCTGAGTCGCTTCACTTACCACTCGACGGGCACTAGCTGCACTGTAGAGACAACGCTCCCGATCACTGGAGAGGCATTTGTGAAGCGGTTTCCGGAAGATGCCAAACCGGAACGGCTCCGTAGGCCGTGGACAAAATAGGTCGCCGGACAACTGGTAAAGTATCCGCATGAACTACCGCAAGCTACGAATCGCGTGGTCGGTGTTCTGGGGCGTGGTTGCGGTGCTGCTCGTAGTGCTGTGGGTGAGGAGTTATTGGCAAAGCGACTCTCTCAGCCACTACAATAGCCCCATAAACGGCATAACATCTGGCTCTGAACGCGGTGTTGTCTATCTATCTCAAACGCCCGACATTGCTCACAAAACCACGCCGCGCTGGGAATGGCGCAACTACGAAATAGATTACAGTATTCCGCAACCATTTCCATTCGAGTTCAACTTGTTGCCAGCAAGCATTGCCGCGCCTCATTGGTTCGTTGCACTTCTTCTCTCAATCGTCGGTGCAGTTCCCTGGCTCCCCTTGAAGCGATTCTCCCTCCGCACCCTACTAATCGCTATGACGCTGGTTGCCCTAGTGCTAGGGCTGATTGTCTGGGTAAGTAGCTGAACCGCCCCGTCTCCAGTCCGCAATGGCAGGAATATTTGCCAGTGGTAGAATATTTGTTGTTATAAATCGAAAACCGACCGACAGCCGTTTACCTCTGCACTGCTATGGACGCATTTAGATTCTGCCCCGAGTTATTCGAGATTCGCACCAGCGTGTTGGCCGAGTTAAGTGACGCTGGCTATGAATGGCTGACGCACTTTTCGGCCGTTGATCCGATACACGATCTGTACGGAATCGAAGTCTGCGGGATTGTCGAGCAGGACGACGCAACTGCGATATTGAGTCTACTGCGGAAATTGTTTCCAGATTGGCGGAGGGGTGCTATCTGCTTCAAAGATTACGGACGAGAACCGGGCTATAAAGCCAGTCTGTTTCGTGATCAGCCTCGCAAACGAGAGCAATGGGAGACTGCTTAGAACGTGTTTTAAAATTGCGAATTTTGGGTGCCGCTCGCCGCGGCGAGTAGCACCCTACGCCGTTAATCCTTTTTCGACCGGAAAGTAGCCGCATTCGCAAGAATGCGGACCTCAACGGCCGAATTCTTGCGAATTCAGCTACCTCAAACGGATAGTTAACGGCGTAGAGGGGCACCCGATTCTAGCAACATGTTCTAAGAAGCCTGATCAGGGGAATGTTATGGCTTCTCGAACCCTCCCCTAGCCCCTCCCTACGAGGGAGGGGAATTTCAAAACACCCTCTGACGGCATGTACGCAAACGGCGAGGGGACGAACCAGCGCAGGTCGCCAGGACCAACAACGTGAGAAGCGTGCTCGAGCCTGGTTCGG
>CAZGMU010000122.1:0-3643 GCA_964526975.1 uncultured Planctomycetaceae bacterium | reverse complement strand
CCGTAGCGGGAGCGCCAGTAGTTGTAGTCGGCGGCGTTGATCGCGCCGGGGGTAGTGCCACCGTCGTTGGGAAGCGTGCCGGCGGTGCCGTTCTTCTTGCGCCAGAAAACGTAGTCGGCGGCATCGACCTTACCGTCGAGGTTGAAGTCGCCGGGGACCAGCTTAGCGATAGGCAGCTCTTCGAAGAAGTCGCCGATGTAACGGAGGTGGGCTGAGTGGTCGTCGGCGGTCGCGCCGTTGGCGCCCCACATGCGGAAGTTGCCAGCCTCGGCTTTGCGGTAGTAGCTGAGCGTGCCGAGGCCGGTGGCGGAGTAAGCAGTGGGAGTGATGCCTAGGTATTGCATGATTTCGTCGGCGGTTTCTGCGGTGTTCTCGTAAGTGTAAGTGAGAACTTTGGAATGGCTGAGGAGGAATGTTTTTTGGCCGTTCTTGGCGGCGAGTGCGAACGTTTTGTAGTCGACCATCTGCGAATCGAGCGGTGTGCCGTCGGCGGCGGTCGTGGCATAGAGCGAATCCGCGGCCAGGAGGGCATCGATGTTGTCGCGGTAGGTCGGGCTTTTGAGAATTTCGCGGACGCCGCCGTAGCCCGCGCTGAAGGAAGCGAGAGCCAACTGATCCCATTGAAGGTTATCCGGAATATCCGACTCCAGGCGGACTTTGGCGAGCGCCTGATCGAGAACATTTTGAAATAGCGCGGTATTCGATGCAAACGGCGTTTGGTAAGCGCTCGACACAGCGCCGTAGTTAGCGGTGACGATGATGGCGTTGAGGTTGGCCCACTTCGCGTTGTTCCAAACCGTCTGCGGATCGCCGTGGAGTAGGACGAGAACATCGGCCACGTTGCCGGGGCGCGTGACGAAGGTATCTGGAATGAACACCTTCCAGGCCGAGCCGGCGGCGATCGTGAGAGAGCGACCGGTGGCGGTGAGACCTGGGACCGGGTATTGAGCGTTGGCGCTAGCGGCAGTAAGCAACGACGCCAGGAGGGCAATGGCGACGACTATGGGCGATGCGGCGCGCATTCTTCGATGTTCCTCTGTTCTCTGCCTGCAAGAGATTAGAACGGATTACTTTTTTCCGTGTTAATTAGACGCGTGTTGGTTGGAGATTCGGCCTGGCGGCCGACGCTAAAACCCATGTGCGCTTTGACGTCATTCGGTAATTTGCTCTGGTGCAGCAGAAAAGGAGGCAGGCAACTACCGCGTAGAACAACGTAGCGGGCTCGGGGATCTGCTCGACAGCAAGGCCGCCTGCTTCCTCGTAATCGGCGCCGGCGGCGATGGGGCGGTTGGTGATTGTCTTGCCGAAGTTGGCGCGCCATTGGTTGTAGTCGGACTGGGTGAGCGTTTTATTGACGTTGGCGCGCCAGATGACGTAGTCGCGAGCATCGACAACGTCGTCGAGGTTGAAGTCACCGGCCAAGTTGGCCAGACCATTCACACGAGTCGGCGGACCGACGTCGATATGAAGGTGGTTCTGATGAATACCGCTGGTATCGTAATACAGAGTCATCGAGGGAAGCGCGGCATGGATGCCATCGTAAATATCCTGGTTCGAGGTAATGAAACGGATCACTCTGCCAGATGCTCCAGCAGTGGCGAACGCGACAGCATGGGCGATCACCTTTTGCTCTTCGCTACTGGTACTGCCGTTGCCCCAGTTCCAAGTGGACTGATCCGTATAGAGATCGATGTCGGTACCGACACGGTGGGTATCGTGGCAGCAGGAGGAAGCGTAACCATCGGCCGCGGAGAGGGCATTGACTCGCTGCGTGCGACCGGTGGCGAGCCTGGCTTTGGCCGAGCCCTTCTTGATCAAATCGATCGTCCAATTGGCGGCAAAGCGTTCGGGGGCTGGGGTGTTGCCCGTATAAGCGCCGGTGCCGGGATCTGGGCCGGGGAGGATGTCGAAGTCACCAATCATGCGGGAAGTCGAGTAAGTGCCAGGCGGCTGTGGATCAGGATCGATGAGCTCGTTCCAGGTGGGGGCATTTTGAGCATTCAGCCAACCAGCGGTGTTCGGGCCAATAATACCGTCGGCGTTCGCCTGAGTGGTATTAACACCGCCGATTATTACGGCTTGGAAGGTACGAAGTGCGGCGTTGGTGTTGGGGCCGAAATCACCGTCGACCACAAGCTGGCCGCCGCCTTGCTGAACGAATCCGAAGTAGCGAAGCCGTTGCTGTTGCTGGGCGACGTAGAGCCAATTGTTCGCGGCGCGACCTTGGCTTTCGGCGCTTTGGCCGACGGAGCCGGCGCCGCTGCCGGTATAACCGGGTGCAACCGTGACGCTAAAGGTCTTCGAGATGCCGTTCACCAGGACGCTGCCGCTGAGCGTGCCTTGGAAGCCGCGTGCGGAGACGTTCGTATCACCTTCGGCCGTGGTATCGCGAGCCGGGTTGGCAAAGACCCATAAACGACCGGACGAGGAAAAAGCCTGGCCGGTGAGAGTGTCGCTTGTGATCACCGTGTGGTTGGCAAATCCGCCGATGTTCAATGAGGAAAACGTAGAGCCGGCGGCGATGCCGGGAATATTGCCCAGGTTGATTTCGATGGCGTCGCCGGAGCGGCCGAAAAAGTTGAAGTCGGCGGCTAGAACCGGATTTGCTCCCTCCGTCATCGTCAGGATCGTGGCAACAATCAGAAATACTTTTTGCATGGACACGGCTGGGTCTTTTGGGTGGAACAGGAAAGAAGACGCCTGGAAACCGATATGAATTGATTATAGATATAAAATAGAACTCGTTGACCTCAGATAGGAAAAAACGAGCTTTTTTTTGGCATGGGCCGAGGCTGCATGCTTCATCTCAGAGCGTGTTTTAGAATTCTTGCCTTCTCTGAAAAAGAGGGTAGGCAAGGAAGAAAATCACGGTTGATCGAACCCTCCCCCAACCCATCCCTACAAGAGAGGGGAATTTTAAAGCACGTTCACAGGTGGCAGCCGCGGCAAATTATGAATTATGTCGTGGGAAACCAACCTTTGCGGTGTTCGCTGGCCCAGAGCGTGTCGGCGGCGGGGTTGTTTTTGACGTGACCGTTGGCGGAGTCAATATTCAGCGGTTGGCCGGTTCGATAGGCGATGTTGCCGAGGTGGGCGAGCATCGTGCTTTTGTGGCCTTCTTCGATGTCGCAATTCAGCTTCGCGCCGGTGCGAATAGCGGCGATGAAGTTTTCCATGTGAGGCTGCCAACTGTTGGTGCCTTTTTTGTTTTCTTCGACGAGCTTGCGGTTGGCGTCGAAGAGGCGGTAGGCGTAGTCTTCGAAGAAGATCGCGCCGGCGTCGCCGCGGAGCTCGATGTTGATACCGCTCAGCGGTTTATAGGCGGGCGACCAACTGACGCCTTCCCAGACGAGCGTGCGGCCGCCGTCGAAATCGGCAACGATGTTGCAGGTATCGGGCGTTTGCTGATCGTCGTCGTAACGGATCTTGCTGCCGACGGCGGCGACTTTCGTGGGGTAGTCGACGCCAAGTGCCCAGCGGCAGATGTCGATCGTGTGGACGCCGTTGTTGCCAACCTCCGAGTTGCCGTAGTGCCAGAAGAGGTGCCAGTTGTAAGGAATCAGGTTGTCGCGATAGGGCTCGGCTGTGACGGGGCCTTGCCAGAGGTCGTAGTCGAGCGACGCGGGCGGCGCGGTTTGCTTGC
>CAZGMU010000121.1:8474-11638 GCA_964526975.1 uncultured Planctomycetaceae bacterium | reverse complement strand
CTATCCTCCTTCGCTTTCTTCTCCGTGCCCTCTGTGTCTCCGTGGTTATTCTGAAAATCTAAAAATTTCCTTTTGTAGTTTATTGCCAGCGGGATCCTGGCAGGTGGCCGGCAATGCAAACGGCTGCTATTGTTCAAGAGGGGGGCGTTCGGTGAGTAAACCCAGGCGCAAGAGTGATGCAACGGAAAGTATTAAAACTCCACAAGGTTAGTGGATGGGAAGTGCTGGCTTTGGCAACGATGTTGATCGGCGGCTTTGCACAAGGCGCATCGCAGGCGGTTGTGGCAATTCCTAATGCCCATTCGCATAATGACTATCTCCACGCGCGACCTCTCTCGGATGCGCTCGATCGCGGATTTACCAGCGTCGAAGCGGATATCTTTCCCGTGGACGGCGAGCTACTGGTTGGCCATGAGCGAAATTCGCTCAAGCCGGATCGCACGCTGGAGTCGCTCTACTTGCAGCCGCTCGCCGAGCGGGTGCGCGAGAATGGTGGTCAGGTTTACAAAGGCAACGATCGCTTCTTCTTGTTGATCGACATCAAGCGCAATCCGCAAGACGCATATCACGAGTTGAAGGCGTTGCTCCTCAAGTACAGAGACATGCTGACCAGCGTCGAGTCGGGGAAGGTTAAGCCGGGAGCGGTTACGATTGTACTAACGGGTTATACACCACAAGTGGAATCTACGGATGGCGGCCCACGCTTTGCGGGACTAGATGGTCGGGTGGCCGACCTCGCGAGTCGCAGCCCCGCCCACCTCATGCCGATGATCAGCGACAACTGGACCACGCAATTTCGTTGGAACGGCAAGGGGATGATGCCGGAAAACGAACGGGCCAAGTTGCAAATGATCGTGAAGAAAGCTCATGCGGATGGGCGCGTCGTGCGCTTTTGGGCGACGCCGGAAAATGAGGCGGTTTGGCGCGAGCTGCGTTCGGCGGGAGTCGATCTGATCAATACGGATCAGCTCGATCGATTGGCAGCCTTTCTGCGCAACTCGGATGAGAAGCTGAAATAGTTGGAGGCTGTCCGAAAATTTTGAGTGGCACGCCCTGACGCTTTCACGATGATGCAAGTGCTGGCATGGGATAATCGCGAAGCGGTTCAACACCGCAGCCCAGGGTCGCCGCAAAGCGGCGCATCCTGGGTGAAGGATCAATAAAAACATCGTTTACGCCGAAGGCGTTACACAACCGATCGTGGGCCAATTGTTGTTTAACTCCTTCGGAGTAAGCGTATGTTTTTTGACCGTCCACCCAGGGTGCGCCGGAGTACCGGTGACCCTGGGCTACGGTGTTGAACGCCTACGGCGTTCTTGGTGATAGCACTTGCATAATCCTGCTTTGGGAAGAGCATGGTTCGCTAAACTGTATAGTTCTACGCCCTTCGCAAACTCAGGGCGTGCTACCCTACGCTGTTAGCCCTTTTCCGAATCAAATCATTCGTGGAAAGAGGTTCCACGGTTGGCTTGGACGAAGGATAATCTCACGCAGAGGCGCGAAGGCGCAAAGATAAGAATGATATGGAACCATAAAGACACGAAGGGCACGAAGGATTTGGGAAGTGGCTGTAAAAAAGACCTGCTCATTCGTTCTTCTTCGTGATCTTCGTACCTTGGTGGCTCCATTCCTCACTCTGCGCCTCTGCGCGATCCTCTTTTGATAAAGGAAGAACATGGCCAAGAAGAAAACCTCTGTGAAAACAAAACAGCCGAAGCGGACTTTGGTGAAGTCCAAGGCGGAAGTGGCCGCGAAACCGGTGCGAGATCAAGAAGTGCCCGCGCTGAGGCAAACAGCGGGTGGCGTAACCGGGGCGATCTTGGGAGCGGCGGTTGCCGGGCCGTTAGGCGCGTTGGCCGGCGGTTTGGCCGGAGCGGTTGTGGGCGATGCTTCGGCACGAGGCAAAAAGCCGGTGAAGAAGGCCGTCGACGCGATCCGCACCGAGATTCGCGAAGCCCATATTACGGACACGCTGAAGTCCGCCGCCGAACGGGTAACGACCAAGATCAAATCGCTCCGCAGAGGTAAAAAGGCCAAGACAACTGCCACCAAAAAGAAAGCGGCACCACTCGCCCTCGCGGACGCGAGCAAGGCGAAAGCGAAGCCGGCCAAAAAGAAGGCGAAAGCAGCGACGAAGAAGGCGGCTATGCCCAAAAAGAAAAAGGTGGTCAAGAAGAAAGGTTGAGCCTTTCAAACGGCGAATTGCAAAGGTTTCTACTATTTGTTTGAGGGGTTTGAGAATCCGAGCTTCTGGGTGATTAACCCTTTTTTGAATCAATCCATTCGCGGAAAATGACTCCACAGTTGGTTTGGGCGAAAGATAATCTCACGCAGAGGCGCGAAGGCGCAAAGATAAGAATGATATAGAACCACAAAGACACGAAGGGCACGAAGGATTTGGGAAGTGGCTGTAAAAAACCGGCTCATTCGTTCTTCTTCGTGATCTTTGCGCCTTGGTGGTTCCATTCCTCACTCTGCGCATTAGCGCCTCTGCGTGAGCATCGTTAATAGGATGGCCTGCCACTGATGAACTACCAGGAATAAACAGTGAAGCCAGCCCCCGCGCGCTATCGTGTTATCGTGCCGCTTGTGATTCTTGTTCTTGTTGCGCTCTACGCGATCGCGTTAGGGTTTGGCTGGCCCCAGTATGGAACGCAGCAGGTGCTTGCGCAGGGGGCTCATCCGGCAGCAGCGCCGAGTGACATCGCGCATCAGCCGCACCATGTAACGGCGCCGCCGTTGTGGGCGGTGATTCCCTTCGTGTTGCTTTTGGCCGGCATTGCTGTGTTGCCGTTGATTCCTCGCACGGCCCATTGGTGGGAATCAAATCTCAATCGGTTTAAGGTGGCAGGCGGCCTCGCGCTTTTGACGCTCGCTTATTATGCCTTTCTGCATCATGCCGAGATCGAGGGGCATTGGCCGGCTCACCATGTGGCGGCTCCTTCGGAGGGGGCAATCAACACGGGCCTCGTCAATACGATTCTGGCCAACGCGATGTTGCAGGAGTTTGTGCCGTTCATCGTGCTTTTGTTCAGCTTGTACACGATCAGCGGTGGAATTCGCATCGTGGGCGATTTGGAGGCGCATCCACTGACGAACACCGCGTTCATGGGCATCGGCGGCGCATTGGCCCCCTGTTCCAGTTCGACCGCGATGGTCGCCAC
>CAZGMU010000121.1:0-8464 GCA_964526975.1 uncultured Planctomycetaceae bacterium | reverse complement strand
CATTGGCCTGCTTCATCGGCACGACGGGGGCAGCCATGCTCCTCGTGCGGCCGCTGCTGGAGACGAATCGCGAGCGCAAGCAGGTGGCCCATACCCTCGTGTTTTTCATTTTCATCGTGTGCAATTGTGGCGGTTGCTTGCTGCCGATCGGTGATCCGCCATTATTTTTGGGCTACCTGGAGGGCGTGCCTTTTCTGTGGACTTTGCGATTGTGGCGCGAGTGGTTGTTCGTGAACGGCCTGTTGCTGGTGATCTATTTGGCGCTTGACTGGTTATGGTTTTATCCCCGGGAGGAGAAGCGGGATATCGAGCGCGATATTGTTCGGACCCATCGCCTCCGTATCGCTGGGTGGCGAGTTAACGGGCCATTGCTGTTGGGCGTGGTGCTGACAGTCGGTTTGCTCGATCCGAGCAAAGCGGTTCTCGGCACGAACTGGCACCCGTGGATGTACTTGCGCGAGATCGTGCAGTTGTGTCTGGTGGCGATTTCACTATGGTGGGGCGATCCCAAGATTCGTGGTGAGAATCTGTTTACGTTTGGCGCGATCATCGAGGTCGCTGCGCTGTTCGTCGGTATTTTTATTTGCATGCAGCCGGCGTTGCAGATATTGGCCAGCAAGGGAAGCGAGCTAGGTCTTGTGACGGCAGCCCATTTCTTCTGGGCAACCGGCGGTTTGTCGAGCTTTCTCGACAACGCGCCGACGTACCTGGTCTTTTTCAAAGCGGCCCAAGCAATGCCCACGGCTCCGGGCGTAACGCCGGTCGCGGGCGTCGACCCGTTGATCTTGACGGCGATCAGCCTGGGGGCGGTGTTCATGGGGGCGATGACCTATATCGGCAATGGCCCCAACTTCATGGTGCGGGCAATTGCCGAATCGTCTGGCGTGAAGATGCCGAGTTTCTTCGGCTACATGGTTTATAGTTGCCTGATCTTGCTGCCGATTCTCGCTGCGATGGTGTGGTTGTTTTTGATGTAGAGCCACCGATAAACGACGCTCTGTCTGAAAGATATTCACGCAGAGGCGCGAAGGCGCAAAGAAGAAAGAATTGAACCACGAAGGCACGAAGATCACGAAGAAAGAGAAGAACTTTTTCAACCACTTTACACATACTTTGTGTTCTTCGTGGTAAATTGAATTTGTATTCTTTGCGCCTTCGCGCCTCTGCGTGAGATCTTCCTGGTTCCGAACCATGATTGATTGACTTTTAAGTCGGAAAAGGTCAACGACATGGTTTGACACATGAGTTCAGCGGGACGAATCGGTGAAATCAAGCGTCAGCCAATCAGGATCGATCGACCATTTGGTTGACTCGGCCAGCCGGAGTCCTTCGTCTTCGATCTTCCGAAGTTCCTTCACCGTGATCCGTGTCTGTAGAAGCTTTGCTAAGAGCGGCGTCAGATCTTCGCGTACCTGCGGATCGGCAATTGCGCGAACCAAAAGCGTTCGATGCACGCGCACGGCCACGTCGGGGTTTCCTTCGACCATGGGCGGACGCAGCTTGTGCTCTTCGAGGCCGGCGTCGATGCGGATCATCGCCATTTCGACCGAGTCGGCATTCGTGCGGAACCGCACTTCGGCCAGGAGCGACCCTTGGTCGACGTTGATATCCGGAATCTTCGCTTTGAACATTGCCTGTAGCTTGGCGACTGTGGCGTTGGTGCTTTTGTCGAAGTCGGTGTTGATGATGGCCGCGGTGTGATTGGCGGTGATCGCTTCGGCTTCGTCGTTCGATGCCGTCAGGCGCTTCCACGCGATGCGTGTGGCGATTCGTCCTCGGAGGTGCGGCAGGCAGGTGGTGATATTCGTCGTTTCAAGCCGCGTAGGTGCGTTGCCGACCGAGGAGGAAACCTGCAAGCCGGAGTTACTCAGCTCGATCTTCTTGCTGACTTCAAATGTGCTGTGGGCGAGTTGATGCAGCACGACGGGGCCGTTGTGGCCGAGCGTGCGAGCGTGAACGGTCCCCTCGAACGAAATTTTACCGGCCAACCGACCGCTGCCTGGTAAGAGTTCCAAACGTGTTTGACCAACTGTGTCGGATTCGCCTGTGATGCGAGTGCCCAGAATGTAATCATGCACGGGCTTGGTGCGGTTCACTTCCCGCTCGACGTAGTCTTCGAGAAAGCTACGCGAGACGCGCACGTACACTACAGCCGCTGGGACTAGTCGCATTGGTACTTCAAGCTGGCTGGGAGATGACCAATCGGGCGCCTGGATGGTGGAGGTGAGTACGTCTCCAACTTTCTGGGCGAGCGTTGTCGTCAGGCTGGCGGGCGAAACATCGGTTGATTTCGGGTTTGCATTGTCGTGCTGATTGGTCGTGACAAACTGTCGATCGGTAGGGCTCAATTCCGCGAGCGTGGTGGTTGCCAAATTGCCGTCCGGGCGGCGAAGCCAAAGCCTGCCTCCTTCGGCGCGAACGAGCGTGGCCTGAACCCGCTTGGTGCCGCTGACGTCGGTCCACTCGCGCGAAGTGGCAACGACCGAAGAGGGGGTGACGGCTTCGATCGGACCCTCTGGAATGCCCATGAGGGCCCACGCTAAAAGAACTGCCAACATGTACTTTATCCTCAATCTCTGAACCGCGAACGCATTCGACAGGGCTTTACGATGCCTGGGCAAATACCATGCCTCTACCGATTTGGCGTTTTTAGGGCTCGCCAGACATTATGCCGATTTCGGCCCTTTCCAGTACCACCTAAATATCAAATAACAAAGAGATGCAAATCAATCTTGATAACAAACGAGCAATTATTACGGGTTCGACTGCTGGCATCGGGTACGCCATCGCCAAAGGACTGGCGGTTGCGGGCGCAAATGTGGTACTGAATGGGCGAACCCGAGCACGCGTGGACGAAGCTGTCGCACGTCTTAATGGCGAGCTGCAAGCAATCGCGCCTGGAAAGAAATCTGGTGTGCGGGGTGTGGCTGCCGACTTGTCGACCCGCGAGGGTGCTAATGCATTTATCGCCGAGGCACCCGACGCCGATATTCTCGTCAATAATCTGGGCATCTTCGAGCCGAAGCCGTTCTTCGAGATTCCAGATGAAGACTGGGAGCGGTTCTTCCAGGTGAACGTGATGAGCGCGGTTCGCATGTCGCGCCACTACACGCCGCAGATGGTCGAGCGCGGCTGGGGACGCGTCATTTTTCTGTCGAGCGAGTCGGGCATCTGCACGCCGTCGGAGATGGTTCACTACGGCATGACGAAGACGGCGCTTTTGGCGATTTCGCGAGGATTGGCCGAGACGGTTGGCGCGACCGGTGTGACGGTGAATGCGGTGCTGCCGGGGCCGACCGCTTCGGAGGGCGTCACGCAATTCGTGAAGGACTTGGCACGCGATGGCAACAAGACGACCGAACAAGTGCAACAGGAGTTCTTCGCCACCGTGCGCCCCACGACGCTCATTAAGCGATTCGAAACGGTCGACGAGATTGCCAACATGGTCGTATTCGTGGCGTCAGAGGAAGCCTCGGCCGTGACGGGCACGGCGCTGCGCGTCGATGGCGGAACGGTGCGCTCGGTGTTCTGACGCGCTCGGTAATCGTTCGAATCGTCCCGCCTTTTCCAGCGCCGTTGCGCCCCTCGAACACAATAATGACGCGCGGCCTTTTGCTTTGATCCGGGCCTGGAGCGTGCAAAGCTCGGTTTGGAGTCGCCACAATTTGGACTCGGATTGCTTGCGAGTCAATTTCGAGTCATCGCTGCTTTTCTTTTTTGTGCTTTTCGCCCATGAAGAACTTGATCGTTTAGGTCACCGGCGACGGTAACTCTGTCGACGTTGTGGCATCGCCATTTGGCTCGCTCGCCAATTCGCCAATTGCCAGGCTATCGTTTACATTGTTCTCGCCGGGCTGGTTTGACTTCGGAGCGGCCTTCGGTTCGGTTAGCCATCGTACGACCGCGTAGAACACGGGCGTAAAGAAAATGCCGAAGGCGGTTACGCCCAGCATGCCACTGAACACGGCGATGCCAAGCGTCCGGCGCATTTCGGCTCCGGCCCCTTGTGCGAGAACCAAGGGGACCACACCGAGAATGAAGGCAAACGACGTCATCAGGATCGGCCGCAGGCGGAGTCGGCAGACCTCGACGGTGGCGTCGAAGCGGCTTTTACCCTCGTCTTGTAACTGTTTCGCAAACTCCACGATCAGGATCGCATTCTTGGCCGCGAGCCCGATCAGCACGACGAGGCCGATCTGCGTGAAAATGTCGTTGTTCAAGCCGGCTAACCAAATGCCGGCAATCGCTGCGAGCAGGCACATCGGCACGATAAGGATGATGGATAGCGGCAGCGTCCAGCTTTCGTATTGGGCCGAAAGAACCAGGAACACGAATACGACTGCCAGCGGAAAGGCGAGCTTGGTGAGCAGGTCCTTGCTGGCCAGGATTTGTTGGAATGTCAATTCGGTCCATTCGAATCCCATGGTGTTGGGCAGCGCGTTGGCGGCGAGGCCATCGATGATGCCGATCGCCTGGCCGGAGCTGACGCCGGGAGCCGTACCGCCATTGATTTCGGCAGACGGATAAAGATTGTAGTGGTTGACGATGGCGGGCCCGCTGTCGTAGCGCACAGTGATCAGTGTTCGCAACGGCACTCGGTCGCCTTTGCCGTTGCGCACTTCGAGATTGCCGATGTCTTCGATCTTCATTCGGTATTTCGGCGCGGCCTGAAGATTGACCTGCCAATTGCGGTTCTGAAAGAAGAAATCGTTGACGTAAAACGAGCCTAGATAGGCTTGCAGCGTTGCGTCGATGTCTTGAAGCTTGATCTGTTGCGCCTTGGCCTTTTCCTCGTCGACTTTGACGTAAAGCTGGGGCTGTGTGACGCTGAAGCTGCTGAAGAGGCCAGAAAGTCGTGGATCACGATTGCCTTCGTCGGCCAGGTTCTCAACGGCTCCCTGGAGAGAGCGCAGCCCCGCGCTGCGGCGATCCTGCACCTGCAGCTTGAATCCGCCGGTGGTTCCCAAACCTTCGACGGGCGGCGCCCCGAACACGCCGACGCGTGCCGTGGTGATGTTGCTGAATTTTTCGCGCAGGCGCTTGAGAATTGCCGGAGCACTCAGCTCAGGCTTCCCAGCTCGTTTCTCGAATGGTTCGAGAATGACGAACATGCCGCCGACATTGCTGATATTGGTGCCCAGCACGGCCGAGTAGCCGGGCAAATCGATCGTGTGGGCAACACCCTGTTCTTCGCGAGCGATTTTGCTCATTTCGCGAACGACCTTGTCGGTGCGATCGAGTGAAGCGCCGTCGGGAAGCTGTGCATTGAGGACGAGATAACCTTTGTCTTGCTCGGGAATGAACCCCACGGGCACCGCACGGAAGCCCACGTAGGTTAGTCCCATCAAGCAACCATAAACGATTAGGGCCACGGCACTGATTCGGATCAACCCCGCGACCATGCGGCCGTAGATATTGATCGTTACATCGAAGGCCCAGTTGAATAGCCGAAAGAATGCGCCAAGCAGCCCGTTGATTGCGATCCCGGCGAACCATCCCACGATTGCACCGCCAACAAATACGCCGGTGCGGAGCGCCCAAAGGGT
Source organism: uncultured Planctomycetaceae bacterium (assembly GCA_964526975.1). Lineage (GTDB taxonomy): Bacteria > Planctomycetota > Planctomycetia > Pirellulales > Lacipirellulaceae > JABDGM01. The sequence goes on along the minus strand of CAZGMU010000121.1, from coordinate 2,918 downwards.
TGTGGCGTTGGTATGCGAAGGGGTTTCAGCGCCGTGGCCGTGGCCACCAATCTCGATTCCAAGCGCATGGCCGATCGGAGCCAATAAGAACAGGTACGCGACAAGACCGCCAATGATGGCGATACCAGCGCGAGGTAGGGCTTCCTGTTGAATGTGTCCGTGCTCGCCGTGTCCGTGCGGTTTTAGCAAGAGCGCAGCAAGGGCCGGACTAAGCGTCAGAGAGTTGAACGCGCTGATAATAGTCGAGGCGGCGATGGTGAGAGCAAACTGTTTGTAGAACTGACCGCTGATGCCGGCCATGAACGCTGTTGGAACGAACACGGCGCACAACACCAAGGCGATGGCGATTACCGGACCGGTCACTTCGTCCATGGCTTTGCGGCTCGCGTCGCGGGGCGACATCCCCTCGGCCAGCCATCGCTCCACATTCTCCACGACAACGATGGCGTCGTCGACAACAATACCGATCGCCAGCACCAATCCAAACAGCGAGAGGTTGTTCAGCGAAAAGCCCAACAAGGCCATGACGGCAAACGTGCCGATCAGCGAGACGGGAACCGCGACCATCGGAATGATGGTCGCCCGCCAGTTTTGCAAGAATACCAATACGACGATGAAGACGAGAATGAAAGCTTCGATCAAGGTGTGAATCACACTAGCGATCGACTCTTGGACGAAGACCGTAGTGTCGTAATGGATGCGATAGTCCACGCCTTCTGGAAAGCGGGCCTTCAGTTCTTCCATTTTTTCCCGAATCGCTGTGGCGGTATCAATCGCGTTGGAGCCGGGCAGTTGGAAGATGGCTAGCGTTGCCGACGGGTCGCCGTCGAGATAGCTGTTGACGTCGTAGTTTTTTGCGCCGAGTTCAATGCCTTTATCGGTGATGCGGCTGTCGCCATCGCGCTGCGTATCGCGCACGACATCCTTGAAGTGGACCACGCCTCCGTCGGCATTTGTTTTGAGAACGATATTCTCGAATTGCTCTTCGGTCGTCAGACGCCCGGCCGTGTTGATGGGCAACTGAAATTGAACGGACTCGCCGCCGGGTACCGGGGGTTGGCCGAGCCGGCCGGCCGCTACTTGCCGGTTCTGCTCACGCACGGCGTTGATCACATCGCTCGCCGTGAGATCGCGGGCCGCAAGCTTATCGGGGTCAAGCCAAACGCGCATGCTGTAGTCGCGCGGGCCGAGGAACGCGACGTCGCCGACGCCGTTGATCCGAGCCAAATCGTCTTTCACCGCGAGCGTGGCGAAATTGCTCAGGTACAACTGGTCGTAGTAATAGCTGCCGTCGGGGCGTTTTTCAGACACCAGGTTGACGCACAACAGAATACTGGGCGACTTCTTCTTCGTGGTAACGCCGATCCGTTTGACTTCTTCCGGCAACTTTGCCTGTGCGACGGCCACGCGGTTTTGCACCAAGACCTGAGCTGTATCGAGGTTGGTGCCTAGCTCGAATGTCACGTCGAGGTTCATCTGGCCGTCGTTCGTACACTTGGACGACATGTAGAGCATCCGCTCGACGCCGTTGACTTCTTGCTCGATGGGAGTTGCGACATTGTCGGCCGTGGTTTTGGCGTTCGCTCCGGGATAGGTTGCTGTAACCTGAACTGTCGGCGGCGCGACATCGGGATACTGGGCAACCGGCAATTGCGTGACCGCGACGACGCCGACAATCACGATCACGATCGACAGAACTGTGGCAAAGATCGGCCGGTCGATAAAGAAGTGAGAAATCATAAAATGGTTTCTGCAAATGCTGGCCCGTGCGGCTAGTGCTGGGTGACCGAGGTACTGGGAGCGCTTACATCAACCGGGTAGTTGAGTCGCACCCGTTGTAGATTGTCCACGATCACTTCCCATTGGGAGACATCGTCGCCTTCGGTCAGCTTGTCTGCGGGGACGATCGCGCGCAGGCCTTCATCCGTAATTGCCCCGAGCGTGACATTGCGTCGCCGGGCGGTTTTCTTATCGTCAACGATCAGGACGAATCGCTTGTCCTGGTCCGATAGGATTGCCGTGTCTGGCACGAGCGACGCCTTGTACGGCTTGCCAATTGTCAGCCGCACCCGCACCCTCGAGCCGGGAACGAACGTCCCCTTGTCGTTCGGCACGATGCCGTACGCTTGTACGGTGCCGGTGCTAGGATCGACGCGGTTGTCGCCGAATCGCAAGGTGCCCTCATGCGTGAAACCGGTTTCGCCGTCCAAGGCAAAGCGAAACGTCGTTTTTTGGTCCTTCAAGTTCGCTAGTAGATCGACGAAACTCCCGCCTTGAGCGCCAATGCTTGTCGCATATCGCTGCAACGACCGCTCATCGATGTTGAAGTAAATGCGGATCGGATCGACCGACACGATCGTCGTGAGTAGCGGGTCGCTGCCGCCGGCGTTCACCAAATTGCCCTCGGTCAATTCGGCTTTTCCGACGCGGCCAGCGATATCAGCCGTAATTCGAGAATACTCCAAATCCAATTTGACGCGTTCCACTTCGTTCTTCGACGCGGCGATTTCGGCGTCCAGCGATGCCGCAGATGCCACTGCTTTGTCCAGGTCCTTCATACTCGCGGCGCGTTGCGGCACAAGCTCTCGATAGCGATCAACGTCGCGATCAGCAGCGATCTTTTGTGCTTCATAAATTCGGATTTTGTCCAGCGCCTTGCCAATCTCCGCCTGGAACGGGCGTGGATCGAGTTCAAACAGTAAGTCGCCTTTCTTCACGTATTGCCCATCGACAAAGTTCACCTTTTGGATATGACCACGGACTCGCGCGCGAACTTCGACCGACTTGTCCGCCGCCATCCAGCCATTGAACTCTTCGTGATCGGATAGTTCCCGTTGCTCGGGGTGCATGACGGATACGATGGGCGCTTGCGGCGCAACGGCGGTCGGAGCCTCGCTGCATCCTGCGACACTTAGCAG
>CAZGMU010000120.1:7868-11640 GCA_964526975.1 uncultured Planctomycetaceae bacterium | reverse complement strand
CTACGACCTTCCTGCTCCGACAGTTCGGCAAAAACTACTTTGCAGTTCTCCTGGCCTTCGGCACCGCCAGCAAAGCTCGCTTTAATCTCGCCTTTTACGCTACCGAACGGGTCAATCGGCATTGCGTCGGCCGGCACTCGTGACGACAATTCAGGAGTAATTCCTATCTATCCACGCGGTGCTGTGTGCCCTCACGAGTAATTGCTGTCGGTGATATCCATGGCTGCGGGGTTGCCTTTCGCGCAATGCTCAAACTCGTCGCATTGCAGCCAGAAGACACGTTGGTGGTGTTGGGCGACTGCGTCGATCGCGGCCCGGAAAGCCGGCAAGTGATCGATGAGCTACTGGCTCTTCGAGAACGATGCCAGGTGATTCCGCTTCTCGGCAATCACGAAGAAATGATGCTGAGCTTTATCGACGGTAAGCACCAGCCAGATAATTGGCTGGATGTGGGAGGCGCGACGACCGTGCGGTCGTACAGCGCGAAATCCGACCCGAGAGACATCGTGCCCGAGCATATCGAGTATATTCGCACTTGGGCGGATTATTACGAAACGAGCTCCCACTTCTTCGTGCATGCCAACTATGAGCCAGATCGTCGGCTGCCCGAGCAACACTGGCAAAGCCTGCGGTGGCGATCACTGAAGAGTTGTACTCCGGGACCACACTTATCGGGCAAGACCGCGGTCGTTGGGCATACTTCGCAGAAAGGTGGTGATCCTCTTAACGCAGGACACTTGGTCTGCATCGATACCTATTGTTGGGGCGGCGGCTGGCTTACGGCGATTGATACAACCCGCGGGCATGTCTGGCAGGTAGCTCACGACGGCAAGGCCAACCGCGAGACTTCGTTGCATCGGCAACCGCAAACAACGGGTTAGGTTATTCGTGGGACAGACTTCAGCCCGTCCAAAGGGGCTGGAGCGAAGATGAATGCCAAGCCTGGCGTAGACTAGCAAGCCACTCACGGACTAAAGTTCGTGCCACGACAAGGGCGAGTTCCCCCAAACGTTGCAAGCGAAACGAGCGGAATAACCCCACCATTTCATTGTCCGCTAGGCAGCGGCTTGATACCATAAAGTGGAGTAAATGGGTATTGTATCGGGACACCGGAACGCCTGATCTGCCCGTCCTCGCGACCTTTCGGGAACAGGTTTGCCGTTCAATTTCTGTATGCGATTCTTCGTGACGGCAAACCTCAATAAGAGAAGCAGGTTGATGGCAAAGCCGCTGCTACTGGCCGCTCTCATTTGCCTTGCGCATACAGCATCGGCGACTGCCGATACGCTGAACGTGCTGCTGTTTCCACTCAGTGGCGAAGTGCGATTTCAGAATCCGAGCGCTTCAGCGGTGCCGTTTATCTATTACTCGATCACGTCGAGCACCAACCATGCTGGGACACTCAATCCGACCAGCCCGCCATGGCGTTCGATTTCAGACTACTACGATGCCAGCGGCAATGGATTTATCGATCCGACTAACAACTGGTCGATAATTCAGGCCACTCCAATCGAATTGACCGAGGGTGCGTTTAGCGGCCCAGGCGGAAGCCTGCCGGCGTTTCGCACGGTGTCGCTGGGCGCGGCTTGGAACCCAGGTGTCGTCGCGTACACCGACCTCGCATTTGATATTAAGCAGGAAACGCAGACAATTACGACGAATATCCAATTGGCAGTCGCAGGCGACTACAACCACAACGGCAGCGTGGACCAGGCCGACTACATGGTTTGGCGGCAGAGCTTCGGCTCGGCGACCGTGCTCGATGCAGACGGCGATCTGAACGGCGTCGTCGACGCAGCCGACTTTGTCGTGTGGCGGAAAAACTTTGGCAACAGCTTGCCGCCCGGTTCTGGCTCATTCGAGGGCGGCTCATCGCTGGAGCTCGGGGGCATGGGGGTGCCGGAGCCATCGGCGGGGCTTCTTACTTGTCTAGTAGGCCTCGCTTTTCTGCCACGAGTTCGACGCCAGCGGGTTTTGCCGAAAAAGTCGCGCTAAACCGCAAGCGCTTGGTCAACCAACGTTCGCCTGTGGACGGCAGGGGTGCCCCCAACAAGCCGCATCTTTTTTATTTTTAATTGCCCACCAAGATTATTCGTCGGCGCTTTCTGCCTTGCTCTCATCGCCGCCAGGCGATTTGCCCAGACTGGCATGGCCACCAGAAGCCATGATCTTTTGCTTGATCTCTTCGGCGATTTTTGGATTCTCTTTGAGGAACAGCCGCGCCTTTTCTTTGCCTTGGCCGAGTTGCATATCGCCATAGCGGAACCAGGCACCGGTGCGGCCGACGATCTTTTCTTCCATGCCCATGTCGAGGATATCGCCTTCGTAACTGATGCCATCGGTGTGCATCATGTCGAACTCGGCGACACGGAACGGCGGAGCGACCTTGTTCTTGACGACTTTGGTCCTGACGCGTTGGCCGACCACGTCTTCGCCTTCCTTCAACTGACCGATGCGGCGGACATCGATCCGGCAGGATGCGTAAAACTTGAGCGCCCGACCGCCTGGCGTGGTTTCAGGACTGCCGAACATGACGCCGATCTTTTCGCGGATTTGATTGATAAAGATCACCACGGTTCGGCTGCGGGCAATGGCCGCGGTCAGCTTGCGGAGCGCCTGGCTCATGAGGCGAGCCTGCAGGCCGACGTGGGAATCGCCGATTTCGCCTTCGAGTTCCTTCTTGGGAACCAAGGCGGCGACAGAGTCGACGACAATCACATCGACCGCGTTCGATTTAACGAGCATCTCGGTAATTTGCATGGCTTCTTCGCCACTACTTGGCTGGCTAACGAGGAGCATTTCCAGGTCGACGCCGAGCTTTTTCCCCCAGCTAGGGTCGAACGCATGCTCGGCGTCGATCATGGCGGCAATGCCGCCGGCCTTTTGGGCCTGGGCAGCCACATGCAGGGCTAAAGTCGTCTTACCGCTGGATTCGGGGCCGAAAACCTCGATGATGCGACCGCGGGGCAAACCTCGGCCGCCCAGGGCGATATCGAGCGACAGACTGCCGGTCGAGATACCCTCGATCGGCAGAAGCTGATCGCCAGCCAGCGGCATGATCGAGCCTTCGCCAAATTGCTTCTCGATGGCCGCGACCGTATTGCGCAGCTCGGGGCTGGTTTCCAGGATGCCATGAGGCTTTTCGCTCTTCTTGGCGGATTTCTTCGCTGCTTTGTCTTTGTCGGCTTTGGCCATGCGATTATTGGTATTGGGGGTAGTTGGAGTAACTGGGCGGTGGCTAACCGTTGCGGTGACCATGAAACTGGTGTCCTTTTATGCAGCGAATTGGGCGAATGGGCAAGTACCTGCAAAGCGGCTCCCATCGGAAGGGGGCGGGCAATGCGGCAGACGCCGAGTGACAAGCGACAAATCGGCCAGCCCGGCCCCCCACCGAAAAAATGGGAGGAGTGCAAGTGCGTTGGTGTACGCATGTGTACTTTACGGGTGCGAATGTACACTTGCAAGGCCTGATGGAGACTTTGGCCGTAATTTGTAGATTTTTTGTCTCTTACCACAAGCTGTAGTGGATGATCAGGCCAGAAGGAGCGATTTTGGCCAGGAACCAGTGTTGAAGGCTCGGGGGGATTGTTTTCAAAAAGCTAAGCCGCAAGCGGTTGGGGACGGCTATCTGTTATGTTCCCTGGGTAGGAAGACCTGCGGTCAACGTTTTTATTTTGCCCGCTTGCGTGCCGGCGTACCGCCGACGGCGCCGCCTGCTCGGCCGGAGAGAGGCGTGCGGTCGTCTAAGCGGTCGTCTTCGATATCGAAATTG
>CAZGMU010000120.1:0-7858 GCA_964526975.1 uncultured Planctomycetaceae bacterium | reverse complement strand
GGCAACGATCGGCTCGCCGCTGCCTTGGTTTCCGCCGGCGAGTCCACCGACGGCAGTGCCCCCGCCGGCAGTTCCCGCTGCGTGAACGTCGCCACGCTGGATGCGACGCGAAGGAAACTCCAGGTTATTCGCTCGCGTGATGCCGTCCTCGTCCATTTGGCCTTCCGGAGCGAGAGTGTCTTTGGGCGAGTGAGGGCGGCCATCGTTTAAGCTCACTTGCGGCGTGTGGTTGTGCGTTTCGGCACACTTCACGCAGAAGCGGGTGTAGGGAATGGCTTCCAATCGCGCGGAAACGATCGGCTGATTGCAAGCCTCGCAGATGCCGAAGTGGCCATTCTTAAGTCGTTGTAGCGCCCCCTGAGCTTCGGCCACAATGTACTGCTCGTTCACGAGCAACGTGGCATTCATGTCGTAAAGAAACTCCTCGGTGCCCATGTCACCCAGGTGAAAAGGGGCATTGGACAAGTCACTGCCGCCGTTGCCTCCGCTACTTGAGCGAACTTGTTGAACCAACTCGTCGGCATCGGAGCGCACACGAGATGACAATTCCTCTAGCGCTGCGCGATAGCGGGCGAGATCGGTCTGGTTCAGTTTTTTCATCGTGGGCTCCCGGTAAATGCCGGCAAACCAAGGCGCCAAGAATGCTGGCCGCCGCGGTGGCCGGTTGTTTTATTGTATGCCGTTCAAGTGAATAAACAGAGATTGTGCAAAACTCGCGCCGTCGAAAATTCAAGAGATGGAATATCGATTTTGGAATGGGGAATGGGGAGGGGGAGTAAGGGTGAGCGACTGGCTTGCACGATGGCGCACAAATTGCGGCTGTCTGTTTCTTATTGAGACTTGCATCGGCATTGAGCAATTGCCCGCGAGCCGGGGCGTCCCCGCCCCCGTCCAACCGTTCAATATCAATGCAAGTATCAATTTTTCAGAATAACCACGGAGACACAGAGGCACGGAGAAGAAAGCGAAGGAGGAATAGGACCACTAATCTTCACTGATCCCCGCTAATCTCAACCATCCAAGAAGGAGACTATTTCTGCCTCATGCTTGATTCTGCTTGATTCTGCTTGATTCGCGTGGATTCGTGGCGATTCGTGTTCTTCTGGCTCTAATTCTGTCTTCTCTGTGGTCCTCCGTGTCTCCGTGGTGAATCCTCTCTGCCGAAGTTGTTTTGAGTCATCCCTTAACGGAGAAGACTAGACGCAAAGAGCGGGATTTTCGGGCTTTGTTGTCCCGGAAGTAGAAATCGGTAGGATGAATGTGGGGTCGCTGGAATCACGGCCTCGGGCCTACGGAACATTGCATGGCTTGGAAAACGCTTGTCTCTGACCATGGCGAATGGCTTCGCGATATGAACGCGATGCTAGTCTCAGCGTCTTGCCATTTTGCGATGTTGATCATGATCGCCCTCATTTCGGTGGCCAGCGTAGGGGGCGGCATTGGCGACAAATTAGTCGTCAGCATGGGACAGCAGGGAGACGGTAGCCCTGGGCCCCCTGATCCCGCTCCACTCGGCGGAGGCGGCAGCGACGTGGATCACTCGCCGCTGCCCGCGGATCGAGAACTCGAGGCGGTCCTCGCTCCGACAACGGCCATCAATTCGGCCTCGCTGTTCAGTACCGATGCTCTCGCGATCAACACGGCGCTCGACATCGGACCATTGGCCTTGCCGACCTCTCCTTCGGCCGGCGCCGGTTCGCTCGGCGATCTGGCATCCTCTGGCGAATTCGGCAAGCCGGGCGGAACCGGAGGCACGGGACTGGGCGGCGGGCGCAAGGGCGAAGGCTCGGGAGGCATAGCGGCTACCGACTTTTTCGGAATCGAGGGCTATGGGAAGTCGTTCGTGTACGTCGTCGATTGCTCCGGCAGCATGAACCAGAATGGCAAATTCGAACGAGCCCGGTATGAGCTGCTGAAATCGATCGAGCAATTAAACAAAAACCAAAGCTACTTCGTGATCTTCTATAGCCACGAAGCTTATCCGATGGACAGCGATCGACTCGTAATGGCAACGCCGGCCCATATCTCCGACACCACTCGATGGATCAATAATTTCGGCCCCGAAGGCGGCACGAATCCGCTGCCAGCCCTATTGCTCGCCTTATCGTTGCACCCTGATCAGATTTATTTTCTCTCGGATGGTCAGTTTGATCCGAATACGATCCAAGAGATCCGCCTGAAGAATCGGGCGAATAAGCGTTTGGAGATCAAACAAATTCCCATCCACACGATCGCGTTTTACGATCGTTTTGCGGCAGGACTGATGCGGCAGATCGCGCGTCATTCGGGTGGTGAGTTTAAGTTTGTGCAATAGGGCAGCAGGAGTGCGTGGCGCGCATTCCGGACCGCGTGGCGGTCCGGCTATTGAGCCCAAATATTTAGCATCGATATCGTGTGGCTTTTAGTTACTTGGGACGCACGTCGATCCAGACGGAATGGTGATCGGTGGCGTTGATCGCTTCCGCGCCTGGTTGGCCGGGGATTGGCCAGAAGACGCCTCCGCGAACCACTTCTAGCTCGCGTGACGGTAGAGCGTAGTCGATTCGCAAAGCGGCGTGCTTTTCGGGCGTGAAGTCCGCGGTCACGTGACTGGGATCGCCGCGATGCCTGGCAAACTGCTCGGAATGATCCTTGACGACGAGCGGCCCACCTTCGCTGATGGGCGTAAACGTGGCGTTTACGCGCGGGTTTTTGAGCAACTGATCCATCGCGCCGCGCATCCCCTCACCATCGACCGGATCGCAATTCAGGTCACCCACAATCACGAAATGCGCAGCGCCTGCCAGGCCGCCAGGTTGGCCGGCATCGTCCGAGAGATAGCCGCTCTTCGCGGGATCGATGTAATCGGCAAGCATTCGAATTTCATCGTGATTGCGACGGCCGTTGCGATCTTCCGGCCCATCGAAAACGGGCGGAGTAGGATGCGAAGCCAAGAGGTGCAACACGAATGGTTGCCGTCCATCGGCGGCGGGCACTTGGATCGGCACGTCCCAATGACTTTTTGAAGAAAGGCGCAGGACCGCGAGATCATCGGCATCGTAGTAGGGCTTCTGTGTCTTTGGATTGACGGGAATTAGCGCGCCGGGCATGTCGCGCCAGAGAAACTTTTGGAACGTTCGCACACGGTCACGATCGATCGGAAATTTGGACAGCACGAGCATGCCATATTCGCCCTCGTGCTTGCCGTAGCCGATGGCATCGTTGGGCCCGTTGAGCTTGCCATCGTGGTTCAGATCGCGACCGCTTGGGCGGCCGGTATTAACGGGCGCGGTAAAGAAGTGGTCGAACTGGATCGGCTCACAGTCGTTCTGGCCGACGGCTAAATACTTCGTGCGAAAAAGATCGGCTGCCTCGTGGGCGGCATCGTAGTCGAACTCGTTGACCAAGAGCACATCTGGTCGGACACGTTGGATGACTTCCGCGATTTGGCGGGCCTGCTTGTTGCTGCCACTTTTAAGATCGTCGACCAACTGGCCGGCTTTGTCGCGAAACAGCGATGTGTTGTAGGTGGCGACGCGGATCGCACCATCGACAGCAGCCCCCCTCTCCGCGGCCGCCACCGGAATGGTGAGCACCGTGATAATAATAACCAGATAATACGCAAGAAATAGCTTCTTCACGGCGGGAATAGCCTGGGATGATTGGGATTTATGGCGGCTCTTACAGCATAACGGCCCAGGCATTGATCGTTGAGTTATAGATTTTTTTGTTTTTTGGACTTTTTTCGCACAAAAACTGGCTATCCAGTGAAGTTTTCTCTACAGCACGGCTGTATGGGCGCGGTTCGGGGCCCCCCCATGCACTTTTACTTTGCCCACGGAAAATGAATCTATCCATTCCAGGATTGTATAGCGGCCGACAGGGCGGAACTCTTTTCAACAAGTGAGATCAGCTAATGAGAACGACATCATCTGGAAAAATGCCGCAAGTAAGCGGCGCCATTTTGCTATTTGTTCTGGCGCTTGGCGCCAGGGCACACGCCGGCTTGATTTCTTACGACGGATTTGACTACTCCAGCACAGCTCTCAATGGCCAAAATGGTGGAACCGGCTGGAACGGCGGTTGGTTCAACACCGCTTCGACCGATAACGTACTCTCGAATGACGGCGTGAGCCTCTCTTACCCTGTCCCATTCGAGGCTCCGCTTACCACGCCGGTTAGCATCGGTTCACATGTCAAAACAGGGGGCGTGGGTGCGAATAGCTCCCGGCTGCTGTCGCAAACCATTCCACTGAACGTGGACGGCACTACGGCTTTCGTGAGTGCTCTGATCCGCAAGAACCGCCCCAACGGAGAGGTCAATAACGACAATATCCTACTGGAATTTGCCGACAGCGCCGGCAACCGGAGATGGGGCATGGGGATCGAAGGCACGACCGACAAACCCTGGCTCAATGCGAATGGCAGCACAACGCCGTCAGGCGGCCCGGCGGTTACCGTTGGTGATACCTACTTCCTCGTCGCAAAAATCGTCTCGAGCGCCGTCGGCATGGACACGGCTTATTTAAAGGTGTTTGGAACCGGCTACTCATCGCTAGTTCCTTTCGACGAGCCAACCACCTGGGATGCGACCCAGACGCAAACCACTGGCGCAATCCTTGATCGCATTCGGCTCCGAATCGACGCCGGCAACACGTCAGCTTTACCTGGCGAAGTCGACGACATTCGCATTGGCACGACATGGGGCGACGTTGTTGGCGTGCCCGAACCATCTACCATGGCACTGTTGTGTGCCGGTGGATTTGTTGCAATTGCTTTGCGCAAGCGCGACAAGTAGGTTTCCATACCTGCCCTCGCAAAGCTGCGCATTCGGCTCGAAACTGGTGCGAAATCGTAGCGGTTAAGCATTCTTTCCGGCCTGCCATTCATTTGGCGAAGCCGAATTGCTTGCGGCTGCGCTCGTCGGATTCTTTTCACCGCTTGGAGTGCCGGCTAGAATGAATCGCGTCGGCACGGGAGCGGGTGCGGCCGCTTCGTGTAAAGATGTTGCCGCGGCGACCGGCACACGGCACGATCCATGGAAAGAGGATGAACCCATGTCTGCTACTTTGGCTGCGATGGCTCCGCCTGCCAGGTGGACCTCTGAAGACTCCGAGGCGTTTATGAGTGGCGTGTTTGAAGTTCGACATCCCTTGATCGCCTGCCACCTGACGCGGCTCCGCGATAAGACCACGCCGCCGCCCGAGTTTCGGCAATTGGTTCATCGGCTGGCGTCGTTATTGGCCTACGAGGCGACCAAGGATTTGAAGGCCGAGGCAGTTGAGGTCGAGACGCCACTCACGACGACCGAAGGTCGGCAGCTTTCGCAACGGGTCGGGCTGATTCCGATTCTTCGCGCGGGCTTGGGCATGGTCGATCCCGTGCTCGAGCTGATTCCCACCGCGGAGGTTTGGCACCTGGGCCTGTATCGCGACGAAGAAACGGCCAAGCCGATCAAATATTATTCAAAGTTGCCGCCGGGGCGGCCGGTAGACGTGGCGCTGATTCTCGACCCCATGCTGGCGACCGGCGGCTCGGCTGTCGATGCTCTGACCACGCTACGAGAATGGGGTGTGCCACAGGTGAAGCTGCTGTCGCTGATCGCTTCGGAAGAAGGCGTAAAGCGGGTTGAGGTCGAGTTCCCCAGTGCCCAAATCTACGTTTGCCAGATCGATCCCGACTTGAACGATCGCAAGTTTATCGTGCCCGGCTTGGGCGACGCGGGCGATCGCATCTTTAATACGATCGGCGAATAAAACCCGTAATTTTTACCACGACGACACAACGGACACTACGACTCGAACGTTGTGCTCGTTGTGTCGCGATGGATCTCTCTTATTGCTTAGGAACAGGAAGAAGCAGCCCCTATGAAGACTCTGCTCAGCAAGGAAGAATTGCACGACGGCGTATCGCGGATGGCGGACAAAATCGCGGCCTGTTATGAAGATCGGCAATTGACGATCGTGGGCGTGCTGACTGGTAGTGTCGTGTTGCTGGCCGACTTGATTCGCGTGCTCGATCTGCCGATGCGCGTGGGCGTGCTGCAGGCGAGCAGTTACCGAGGCGCGACGACCACGCGCGGCGAACTGGTGATCAACTCGGAGCTGATGCTCGATATCTCTGGGCGCGACGTGCTGCTAGTGGACGATATTTTCGACACCGGCCATACGTTGGCGCAGACCATCGAAAAGATGCGCGACTTCAACCCAACGTCGATCCGCTCGGCCGTGCTGCTACGGAAACACGGACGGCAGGAAGTCGACTATCTGCCGGATTTCGTGGCGTTCGACATTCCGGACGAGTTTGTAGTAGGTTACGGCCTCGATTACGAGGACATGTATCGGAACCTGCCATATCTGGCCGCTCTTGAGCCCGAAGACATCGCCAAGCACAAAGAGGCGGTCTCCCACGCTGGGGAATGACTCAAAAATAACCTCGGCAAATAGGATTCACCACGGAGACACGGAGAACACCGGAGAAAAAATCGATTTGTCATTGGTAATTTGTCATTGGCCATTTCTGAAATGACCAATTGCAATGACAAATATTCTTATTCTCTGTGTCCTCTGTGTCTCCATGGTTATTCTGAAAATCCGGAAACTATTGCTGAGTCGTTCCTGGGTAGTGGACTGGTTGCTATCCCAAGCTCTCGAAGCGCCCAGGCAAAAGCTGGCCGAGCGTTGATTCATGTACCTCGCTGGGGTTCGTCGAGTCGATCATGATAATCGTGAGATTCGGGTTGAACTCGGCCAGCACCTGACGGCAGGCTCCGCAGGGTGAAACGCCGCCGCGGCTCGCAACGGCAACGGCAGTGAACTCACGTTCGCCCGCGGCAACGGCGGTACCAATCGCCACGCGTTCGGCGCAATTCGTAAGCCCGAACGAAATATTCTCGACATTGACGCCTTGGTAGATGCACCCGCTGGTCGATCGCAGCGCGGCGCCGACCGGAAAATTCGAGAATGGGCAGTAGGCACGTTGTTGCGCGTCTAATGCGGCCTGGACCAGTTCTTGGCGTTCGGAATCGTTCATGATGGTTTGACCACGGATGGCACGGATGGCACGGATAGAATCAAGCGATTGAACTCTATTCAAATATCTGAGGGTATCCGGGAATTCAGGGCGTGCCACCCTACGCCGTTAATCCTTTTTCAAAAGAGACTCACGCAGAGTCGCTAAGGCGCAGAGTGAGGAATTGAACCACAAAGGCACGAAGGACACGAAGAATTTTGGAAGTGGCTGCAAAAGAGAGCTGCTAATTCTCTTCCTTCTTCGTGATCTTCGTGTACTTCGTGGTTCCATTCATTCTTACTCTGCGCCTTAGCGCCTCTGCGTGAGATCATCTTTCGTCTAAGCCAACCGTGGAGCTATGTTTCCACGAATGATTTGATTCGGCAAAGGGTTAACGGCGTAGCCTACCACCCATTCGTTTCCATTCCCAGGCACCCTCAAGTATCTGCGTTATCGGTGATATCCGTGGTTGATGCGAGTCAGCCAATTCGCTCGACGATTAACGGTGGCGGCTCGATGGGATCGTCGTCGACAGTGATTGCCGCGAGCAGGTCGCGCTTGATATGGGCGAATGCGTCGGCCTCGGCGAAAATCCGGGCGAGTGGTTGGCCGGCGTCCACCTTATCACCTAGTCGAACGAGCATTTCGAAGCCGACCGAGAGGTCAAGCTTGTCGCCTAGTTGCCGGCGGCCACCACCGAGGTTGATCACGACGTAGCCCAACCGCTCCGTATCGATCTTTGTAACGTAACCGGCCCAGGGGCTGCCGACGTCGTGGGCCGGTGCCACCGGGCGAGGTGCGTCGAGGTCGCCGCCTTGGGCCGCGACCATCTCGCCGAATTTTTTCAAACTGGCGCCCGACGAAATTG
>CAZGMU010000119.1:0-11699 GCA_964526975.1 uncultured Planctomycetaceae bacterium | reverse complement strand
AAGTTTAGCGATTGTGGAAAATGTGTCGGCAAACGATCGATCGCCGAACGTTTCGTTGCAGATTGCGAACTTCATAGCATCTTCCAGGGGTCTCAAAACGCACGGCGAATCGCTTGCGGTTCGCCCTCTGTTCTACCATATTGAAAGACCCTTTTCATCTTTTCATCCAACGCAAAACGCGAAGGCACCCAGAGGGTACGCGGCATGTCGGTCGAAACCGAATTATTCCCCATCGAAACACTCGCAACTGGCAAAATTCATCGAGGCGATTGCATCGAGTTGATGAAGCAAATCGAGAGCGGCACCATCGATCTGGTGTTCGCCGATCCGCCATTCAACATCGGCTACGAGTACGATGAGTACCACGACGAACAAGACGCCGACGAGTACGTCGCTTGGAGCCGCGCGTGGATGTCCGAGGTGCATCGCGCCTTGAAACCGGGCGGTACGTTCTGGCTCTCGATCGGCGATGAGTTCGCCGCCGAGCTCAAAGTTGCGGCCGAGCATCAGATCGGTTTCCATACGCGTAGTTGGGTCGTGTGGTACTACACATTCGGCGTCAATTGCACGCGCAAGTTCTCACGCTCGCACGCCCACCTGTTCCACTTTGTGAAAGACAACGACAACTTCACGTTCAATTCCGAAGACCCGCAGATTCGCGTCCCCTCGGCCCGCGCGCTGGTGTACGCCGACAAGCGCGCGAATCCGACCGGCCGCCTGCCGGACGATACCTGGATCGTGCGCCCCGCCGCCGACGATTCTTGGGTCCTTCGTCCGCAGGATTTGCCAGAGGGTTTCCAGCCAGCCGACGACACCTGGTACTTCGCTCGCGTCGCCGGCACGTTCAAAGAGCGCCAAGGCTTCCACGGCTGCCAGATGCCCGAGCAACTCCTCGGCCGCATTGTGCGTGTCAGCAGCAACCCTGGCGATATCGTCCTCGATCCCTTTGCCGGCAGCGGCACCACGCTCGCCGTGGCCAAGAAACTTGGCCGCGATTGGCTCGGCTGCGAATTATCCGAGGAATACACTCGTTCGTCGAACGAACGACTAAACGCCATTGAAATCGGCGCACCACTCGACGGCCCCGCCGACCCCATCGCCAGCGCCCCGTCCACCGCCAACGGCAAAAAGCTCGGCCACGCCACAGTTGCTGCCAACCAGCTCGCAGTACCAGTTGAGGCTGACACCAGCTTGCAGCCTAATGCCCCGAGTGCCACAACGTCAGTTGCGGGTGCCACTGGCTCCGCCAGTGCTTCAATGGGTGCCACTGCTGGCTCGCCCAGCAGTGCCTCACCCGCCACACCCTTGCAGCCTGCCCCCTCCACCAAACGCGACCTCCGCACCATCATCCGCGATGCCATCGTCGATTCCTTCTACGCCACCAATGCAGGCCACTCGATCGATTGGCTCCTAGCCGACCCCGCGCTGCAAGATACCTTCCACGAGTCATGCCGCGAACACGGCCTCATCGGCGGCCCCGTCGATTGGAATCGCGAACTCTTGCGCTTCCGCAAGACTGGCGAGTTCCCCAAGCGCGGCCAACTCCAAAAAATCCACGTTACCGACGAAGAGCTAGACGCTTACAGCTTCGCCGCCGAAATCGCGTGGCGGCTTTCCAGCGACAAGTTTCCAGGCGCATCACTGGACGAAATTTTCTGCGACCCAGCCAAGGCCACGTACTTCGATCGCGCCGCCAAACGCTTCGCCACTGGCTTCGAACCCAAACAATACCGCTGGGCCGCATTGCGACTCCGCAAAGCCACGCGCGAACTGGTCGGAGAAGTCAAGCAGTACCATTTCGTCTTCAACAAACGCGACTTCGCCCGCTTCCAAGCCTGGCGCAACCTCAAGCCCAAGCGTTTCAACGGCCAGCCTGCGGTCTACCTGCTTCGCGGAGAAGGGAAAGAACCTCTCTACGTCGGCCACACCTGCGACCTCGGCTGCCGCCTCGCGCAACACGCCGAAAGCGCAGCAATTTGCGACGTGGTTGAACAAGTCTCCCTAATCGCCGGCGACGACCTCCCAGCCAGCGACTACCGCGCCGCGTTCAAAGAAGACCTGGTCCGCCGCTACCAGCCACGTTGGAACGTCAACCTCGTCGGCCTGAGTGCCGCGCACGTTTAAACGGCGATGGGCCGTCCCGCGCATGATTGAAGACCCGCCAGCCAAACAAACGAAATGCTCGAATTGCGGCGGCACAGACTTCGAGTGGGGCTGGGGCCATCACTGGGGATACTACACTTTTCTTCGGTATCGGCCGCTGGCCAAGTACAACTTCTTCGGAGTGCAAGGGAATACGTGTAAACTCCAAACGTTGCTTGAGTTGCGATCCGACTCACCGTCTTGTGCGGTTTAGTTTACGCGCGCTGCTAATCGCATCGTATTAGAGCCATTTTCCAATTCATGTAGCCACAGAGGACACAGAGTTTACGGAGAGCCTATAGAGAACAGGCTCTCCTTGATTAACTCTCTGTGTCCTCTGTGGCTATTTATTAAGGTGAATTGTTCTAGGGTCAGAAGAGGCTCACGCAGAGGCGCTGAGGCGCAAAATAAAAACGAATAGAACCACAAAGGCACGAAGGACACGAAGAATTTCAAAGTGGCTGCGTCAAAGATATATACACCTTCTTTCTTCGCGATCTTCGTGCCCTTGTATGTTTAAGAATCAGTATCCTAACGGTAACGATAAAGGTTTAATAAAGACAGCTTCTTCGGCTGCAGCGCAGCAGCGGAAGAAACGGCCGCGTGGAGATCGTTTGTGCCCTGGCGCTCCAGACGCCGTCACGAAGCGTGATCCCGAGCGGTCTTGTACATCAAGCCCGAACAGCCGCCAGAGCCGTCGCACGTCCAAGTCGCCGAGCTCGCATTTGCAAGTCAGGGAGGATGACATGTCTCGATCCAATACATCCATGGAACTCAATCCCATCGCCGCCTTCGTCGGCATCGACGTGTCCAAAGACAAGCTCGATGTCTGCGTTCTACCCAGCGGTGAATACGTCCAATTCGCCAACGACCCGCCAGGTCGCAGCCAGTTGGTCGCCCATTTGAAGTCGTTGCCCACTTGCCTGATCGTGATCGAATCCACCGGCGGGTATGAACGCGCTACTCTGCTGGCGATCCAAGACGCCAACTTGGCCATCGCCTTGATCAATCCGCGGCAAACCCGCGATTTCGCCAAGGCCTGCGCCCAGTACGCCAAGACCGATCGGCTCGATGCCCTCGTCCTGGCCCAGTTCGCCCAACGGGTGCAACCCACTCCCCAGGCAAAAATACCCGAAAAACAACGGCTCCTCGACGCCCTTCTCACCCGGCGTCGCCAACTGGTCGAACAACGCTCCGCCGAAGAGTGCCGGCTCCAGCAAGCCACCGACAAATTCATCATCAAGACCGTTCGCCAGATGATCCAAACCATCCAACGCCAGATCGACGCCATCGAACGCCGCATTGCCGAGTTGCTCCAAAGCGACGACGACTGGCGGGCCAAGCTCCAGATCGTCCAGAGCACGCCCGGCGTTGGGCCCGTCACCGGCGCCGCTCTCGTCGCGGAACTACCTGAGCTCGGAAAACTCAATCGCCAGCAAATCGCCGCTCTCGCCGGCGTGGCCCCGTATCCCTGCGACAGCGGCCAACGCCGTGGAAAGCGTGCCGTCTGGGGCGGACGGAAAAAACTCCGCTCCGTCCTCTACATGGCCGCCCTCACCGCCCGTCGCTGCAATCCCGTCATCAAGCAATTCGCCTCCCGACTCGCTCGCGCCGGAAAAGCCTTCAAAACCATCCAGGTCGCTTGCATTCGTAAGCTCCTGGTCATCCTCAACTCCATGGTCAAAAACAATTCCACTTGGAATCACTCACACTCCTGATTCAACCAGCTTTTAACTCTTGACTACTAACACAGACGCTTCGTGGTTCCATTCCTTACTCAGCGCCTCTGCGTGAGATTATTCTCGTCCAAGCCAGCCGAGCAACCATGTTTCTGCGAATGGTTTGGTTTGGAAAAGGTTAACGGCGTAGAATGCCACCCTATATTTGAATTCCCGAACAGCCTTAAATAATCAGAAGCAATTGCAAAACCGCTCGCATGAGCCGGACGCTAGCGCGTTCCGGCTGATTTGATCAGCCACAGGGCGCTAGCCCTTGGTTTTGAAAATGCTTCTTGTATCCCTAGATCCTGCCACGCGCTACAGTGCCGCGAACTGCTCCCGCGGCTCGTCATACGCTCGGACGTTGCCGCTCACGAAGTCGTAGACCCAGCCGTGGAGCTTGAGGTTGCCGGCCGCCAGGCCCTCGGCCACGCAAGGGTGATCCCGTAGGTTGTCGAGCTGCACCACGACGTTCGCATCGACCGCCTCCCGCATCACATCGGGGCCATCCAGGCCGCCGGCGCGGGCCAGCCGTTCGCGCACAGGCTCGGCGTGATGCTCCAACCAGTTGGCCACGTGCGGCATGTTGCCCAACGACTCGGGATGAAGCAATCCGTGAATCGCCCCGCAGCCCGCATGGCCGCAGACGATGATGTTCGGCACCTTGAGGCCGACCACGGCGAATTCGATTGTCGCCGTCACGCCGCCGATCAGCCCATCGTACTTCGGCACCAGGTTGCCCGCGTTGCGCAGCACGAACAGTCGCCCTGGTTGGGCGTTCGTGAAAAAAAACGGATCGACCCGCGAGTCGCTGCATGTGATCACGAGCGCCTCGGGCCGTTGCCCCGCGGCCAGCTTAGCGAACAATTCGCGATATTGTGGAAACACGTCGCGTTGAAACGTGCGAACTCCGGCGATGATTTCTTGCATGGCGCCTGTCGACTAAGTGGGTTGGGCTTTAGCCCGACGAAAAAACGTTGCGAATCCCCAGTGTACGGAGGAAATGCCGCAGGCGACAGAGACCAAGCTAACCCGTCGTTCGCATCCCCGCCGCCAGCCCCTTCACGACGAGTTGTTTGAGTTCGGTCAGGTCTTCCCGACGTTCTTCTGCGTCATTTTGCCGGCTTCGATCTTGCAACTCCGCCTGAATGAGGTTCAACGGGTCCACATAGCCGTTACGCACGGCGATCGAACGCTGCAGCCAGGGGACATTGTCGAGCAATTCGTTGCAGCGAGTCACTTTTCGCAACACGTCTTCCGTCCGCTGCCACTCGGCATCGATCAGCTCGCGAATTTCCTGAAAGCCGGTTTGGTTGCCAGCCAGATCGACGTAGCGATGGAACACGCTGCGGTTCGACTTCGCGACCGCCAGCACGGCGTTGTCGATCGTCGCCTGGAAGAATGGCCAATCGCGATACATGCGGCCAACCTCCTCCGCCTCGGTCGACGAGGTCAGAATCGATTGCAGCGCCGAGCCCAGTCCATACCAGGCCGGGATCAGGCAGCGGCACTGCGTCCAGGCGAAGACCCAGGGAATCGCCCGCAGGTCTTCGAGTCGATCGGAGGACGATCGCCGCGCCGGCCGCGAGCCGATGTTCAAGCCTTCGATATCGGCCACGGGTGTCACGGTTCGGAAGAACGGGATAAACGCCGGATGTTCGATCAAGCGGCGATATTCGCGATACGAAGTCTCGGCGAGTTCGTCCATCCATTTAAGCCAATTGTCCGGAATCTTTGTTGCCTGTTGACTCACGCTCGTCACGATCGACCACAACACTTGCTCCAAGTGTCGATAGGCGATGTGTGGATCATCGTACCGCTCGGCCAGAATTTCGCCTTGCTCGGTGAGCCGCAGCGAACCGTCGAACGTGCCTGCCGGCAGCGATAAGATCGCCCGGGCCGTCGGGCCGCCGCCGCGACCCAGCGAGCCGCCGCGACCATGAAAGAACGTAAGGTGTACCGAGTGCCGCTCGGCGATTTCATACAAATCTTTTTGACCACGCTGCAAATGCCACGAGGCCGCCAAAAACCCGCCGTCCTTGGTGCTGTCGGAGTAGCCGATCATCACGATCTGCCGGTTGCCCTGCGCCTCGACCCACTTGCGATACATGGGAGTCTCCAACGCCGTGGCCAGAATGCGTGGCGCGTGTTTGAGATCGCCAATCGTTTCAAACAGTGGAATTACGGGCAGCCGAAGCTCTGTGTCCAGCGGGCTGCCGCCGTCGGTCCGCTCCGACCACTTCCACAGCCAGAGCACGTTCAACAAATCGCTCGGGTACTGAGTCATGCTGATGACATTTCCACCCAGCGCTTCCATGCCAAACGCACGGGCCGAGCGGCGGATCGTGCGGTACAGCTTGAGCGTCTCGACTGCCTGCGCACTCAGACGCGAAGGATCAACATGGTTGAGCGACTCGGTCGGCATCGCCAACAAACGAATACGGTCCTCTTCCGTGAGCGAGCCGCGATCCTCGATGAGCCCGGCCGCCTGCCAGATTTCGGCGACGACATCGCGATAAACAGCCGCATGCTGCCGAATATCGAGACGAGCCGTATGCAATCCGAAGATCTGAATTTGATCGATCCAGCTTTGAACCTCTTGCGAAGCGACCTCCGTATTACCTTCGGCCAACAAACTGGAATGAATCGCACAGACATCATCCAGCAATTCCTCGGTCGACGCGTAGCTGCCGGTTGGCAGCGGCCCGAGGAGTTGGGCTGTCGTGGTTCGCTCGAGCCGCCAATGAATGATATGAAGCCACCGGCGATACGTTTCATGGATTCCTTGCGTGGCCAGCTTGGGCATCAGCTCGGGCCAGCGGTTGCAGGCAGAATGGATTCGCTCTTCCAGCAGATTGCTGCGCCGCGATTTTTGTCGTGAAATGCTCAGTGTATCGATCAGCTCGCGGCAGATGGTTGCATGGGCTTCCAGCGTCGCGCTTCGCAGCCACTGGATCGACTGGCCGGTCACCATCGGCGTCACAAATGGATGGCCATCCCGGTCGCCGCCGATCCAGGTGCCAAAACTCAGCAGCCTCGGCACGGCGATGGGGTCATTCGGGTAGGCCGTCGCCAGTGCCGAGCGGAGCGTCGCATAGATGCGCGGCACGGTCGACCACAGCGTCTCCCGAAACGACAGGCCGCGTTGGATTTCGGTTTCCACGGTCGGCCGATTGGGCCGAATCGAATCCGTCTGCCACAGCATAATGAGGCAGCCACGCAACCGGGTGCGCAGCGTCTCTTCCTCGCTCGGCAGAAGCTGGTTCGAGTCGAGCGCGGCGAGCACCGTGCGGAGCAGCCGCAGCTTCGAGCGTAGCGAGCGCCGCTTGGCTTCGGTCGGATGGGCCGTAAAGACGAGTTCGGCATGAATGCGATTCAAGAGCGCCTGCGTTTCGGCAGCGGTCAGGTTACGATCGCGCAGGCGCTCGATCGCGTCGCCAATCGACTCGCGATGCGGATGGGGGTAGGCTTGGCGTTCGCGCTCGCGCAGCGTCCGCACGCGCTGCCGGTCCTCGGCCACATTGGCCAACTCCAGAAACATGCTGAACGCGCGGACCACGGTCCGCAGTTCGTCGAGCGCAAGAGTTTTGAGCCGCTCGGCCAGTCGCTGACCCGCGGCCGCGTCGCCGCTGGCGGTAAGGCGAGCTTCTTGCCGGATCTCTTCGATCAGGTTGAACGCTTGCTCACCGTCAAATCGGAGAATGACATCGCCAAACAGCCGGCCCAATTGATCGATTTCGCGTCGAAGTCTTTCATCTGCAGACATGGAAAAAGAGGTTTCGTAGGAAGTGTGCCTGCGCCTGGGTCGATTGATTTAGTGCTAAAGGCTTTTAACAAATCGAACCGCCAAGTCGCTAAGTACGCCAAAGAAGACAGAAATCAACAGTGAATTGCTTGGCGTCCTTTGTGTTCTTGGAGGTTTCGTTCATTGCTGCTAGATACTCTAACTTACGGTGATTTGTTGCATGGCAATTCGCCGATTTTCGCGTTGCACCAGTTGCCCGCAGGCTGCTGCGATGTCTGCTCCGAGCGAGTATCGAATCGTGGTCACAAAGCCCGCCTCGCGCACGATCGCCGCGAAGGCGTCTCGATCGTCGCGGCTGGTGGCTTGCAGGTGTGGGGCCGAGGCAATCGGGTTGAACGGAATCAGGTTGACGTGTACATCGAGGCCCGTCAACCACGCGGCCAACTCGCGGGCATCCTCCGGCGAGTCGTTCACGCCCGCCAGCATCAGGTACTCAATCATGACCGTGTTGTTCTGGATTCGGTTCACCGCCGCGACGGCCGATCGCAATTCGTCGAGCGGGTATTTGGCCGCGAGCGGAATCAATTGCTCGCGGTTTTTTTGGCGCACGCTATGGAGGCTCAGGGCCATGTTAATGCCTGGAAAACGCCGGGTGCAGCGGATCATTGCGTCGGGGATGCCGACGGTCGAAATCAAAATACGGCTGGCTGGGTGGTGGAACAACTCGGGCGAGACGAGGGCGGCCACTGCGTCGTAGATCGCCGCCTCGTTATGAAACGGCTCGCCCATCCCCATGAAAACGATATTCCGCACCACGCGGCCTTCGCCGCGCAGTCGCTCGTTCGCCATGACGATCTGATCAAGAATCTCAGCCGCGGAGAGGCTTTTGGCGATGCCCATCTGGCCAGTGGCACAAAAACCGCAGGCGGCCGCGCAACCGACTTGCGACGACAAACAGAGCGCGACGCGCCCGGTTCCTGTTCGCATGATTACCGACTCGATGGCAAACCTGGCGGGCGTTCGCAGCACCAGCTTCGTCGCGCCGTCCAGTTGCGAGTCGAGCCCCTCGACCAGCGTCAGCGGGTGAAACTCGACACGCCGGGCGAACTCACCGCGAATATCGGCCGGCAGTTCCTCGAGCGCCGCTTCGGCGCCACGAAACTTCTTGAAGTACGCGGTTCGCAATCCACGCAGCCGACGTGGATCGAATTTCAGTTCGGCACGCAATCGATCGATGCCAGGAGTATCGTAAATGCTGATATGGGTCATTCGATGATCGACTTACCGCCGTCTCCCGGAACTTCAGAGACATACCGCGGCACCGCATAGCCTGGCAACCGATTACGCAATTGCCGGATAATCCGCCGACCTGTTTCTACTGGAACCTCGAAGCGCGCGGCACCGGCCACGCGGTCAAGTTGATGCAAATAGTAGGGCACCACGCGAAGATCAACGAGCCGCTCGCACAGCGCGGCTTGAGTATCGAGTGAATCATTGACGCCCGCCAGCAACACAGCTTGGTTAAGCAGCACGATGCCCGCATCTGCGAGTAGGCCAATCGCGTCAGCGACGTGCGAATCGAGTTCGTTCGCGTGGTTGGCGTGCAATACGATGATCGGCGTTAGACGGGAGCCGCGAACGAGATCGATCAATTCGTCGGTCACGCGTTCGGGAATCACGATCGGAAGTCGTGTGTGAATGCGCAACCGGCGGATGTGTGGAATTTGCGCGATACGATCGACCAATGTTGCCAGCGTCGAGTCGACGAGCGTCAGAGGCTCGCCGCCGCTGAGGATCACTTCATGTACGCTTTCATCCGTTGCGATCTCGTCGAGCGCTGGCTGCCAATCGGCGATGGAGCGAGGCGCTTCGTCGTACGGAAAGTGTCGCCGGAAACAATAGCGGCAGTGGATCGCGCAGGTGCCCGTCGTTACCAGCAGAACCCGCCCTTCGTATTTATGGAGCAACCCCGGCTGGCGCTCCGCCAGGTCGTCGCGAACCGGATCGACGGTGAAGCCGGGCACGTGGGCCATTTCATCGGCCAGTGGCAGAACTTGGCGAAGCAACGGGTCGGCCGGGTTGCCGGGCTCCATGCGGGCCAGGAAGCCACGCGGCACGAATAAGCGAAACTGGCGAACCGGCTCCTGGGCCGCCGCTGCGAACTCGGCTGGCAGGCTTAGCAGGCGGCAAAGCTCCGCCGGATCGCGAATCGCGTCCTTCATCGCCTCTTGCCAGGAGGCGTACCGCGATCCGGCAAATCTGGGGCGGACAATCGGCGTTTTCGCGGATAGAATGGGCATCTTCATTTTGCGTATGAAATCAGCTAATTGCTACTTTGCAACATACCAGCCGAGGACCAGGGATACCAACTGTGGGTACATACAATACCAGTGATTTTCGCAAGGGACTGAAGGTTCAAATCGACGGCGTGCCGTACCTGATGGTCGAAATGAACTTCCGCAAGCCGGGCAAGGGGAACGCGCTCTACGAGTGCAAGCTGAAGAACCTGGTCCGCGGCACGACGGTCGACCGCACGTACCGCGCCGGCCAGGTGCTCGAAGAGGCCGACGTGGTCGAGTTCGCTGCCCAATATTTGTACAGGCAGCAAGATACGTTCGTGTTCATGAACAACGAGTCGTACGAGCAATACGAGCTGACGAAGGATCAGTTGGGCGACGCCTGGAAGTTTTTGAAAGACGGCACCGAGTGCTCGATCCTGTGCTTCAACAATCAGCCGCTCACCGTGACGCCGCCGAACCACGTGATTCTCAAAGTGGAATACGCCGAACCAGCCGCCCGCGGCAACACGGCGACCAACGTGCAGAAGCCGGTCATGCTCGAGACAGGCGCCGAGTTCAAAGCTCCCGCATTTGTGAACACCGGTGACTACTTGAGGATCGATACCCGCACGGGCGAGTATATCGAACGCGCCAACGCCCCCGAGGAGTGAGTCGTGGGGCAAGACACTCTTGTCTGCCAATTGCGACCGGGTGCCGGGCCCACGGCTTTGCGTGGGCATGTCGAAAGGTTGGCGAAGCATGGCCACTCCGAGCAGTGGCCATGGTATCCTAAGGCACGACTCAGTAATAACTTCCCCATTTTCGGAATAACCACGGAGGCACGGAGAACACAGAGAAGACAAAAGGAGAAAACACGGAATACTAGATCGCGACTAATCGGCGATAGCAAGTCAGAACATAGGATTTAAAGACGGAAATGGTTTTTTCGGCACGAGTGCCCTGTCAAAGCTGATTTGACGGGTAGCTGGATTCGCAAGAGTCCGGAAAACCGAATTCTTGCGAATTCAGCTACCCGACACTTCACGATGGACGCGGCACTAGTGAAAATTAGCGCAAATCCGTGTTCTGGCCTCCTGTATTTCTCCTCCGTGCCCTCCGTGTCTCCGTGGTGAATCCTATCGGCCGAAGTTATTTTTGAGCCGTTCCTAAGGCTCGTGAGCTGCTCTGTTCTTATTAGAACGAGAAAGAGTTTTCTTCGCGGCAGACAAGAATGTCTGCCTCACGGAAAGTGGCCAAGATTCTCGCCCGGCAAGCGAATTATCCTTAACCTGCGCCCACAACCGCTTGCGACGGGTAGCGCCGCCAGCGTAGAACAATAAGGCGTAATCAGGCTTTCTGCCTGCTGAACTAATCACTGCCTCATTTTTTGGGGAGCTATCGATGTCGACGACTCTGATCGTACTTGCCGTTCTTGCGGGGATCGCGTTTTTGGCCGTGATGTGGGGCGCTGGCATCTACAACCAGCTCGTCACGCTCAAGAACCGTTATCAAAACGCGTTCTCGCAAATCGAGGTGCAGCTCAAGCGGCGCTACGACCTGATTCCCAACCTGGTCGAGACGGCCAAAGGCTACATGGCCCATGAAAAGGGTACGCTCGAGGCCGTGATCAATGCCCGCAACCAGGCGGTGGGCGGATTGCAACAGGCCTCGGCCAATCCCGGTGATCCGGCCGCGATGAAAGCCCTCGCGCAGGCAGAGCAGGGATTGAGCGGCGCGCTGGGCCGGTTGTTTGCACTGTCGGAAGCCTACCCCGACCTCAAGGCCAACCAGAACATGATGCAACTCAGCGAGGAG
>CAZGMU010000118.1:10735-11703 GCA_964526975.1 uncultured Planctomycetaceae bacterium | reverse complement strand
AAGGAAGAGAAGGCGGATTTGGTGGCGTTTATGAAGGCGCTGACGGGTGAGCTGCCGAAGGTGGAGAGTGGGCGGTTGCCGGAGTAGGTATGGGATTGAGGGGGGCGTTACTGGTTGCTGAAGCAACCAGTCCTTCGTCTCATGCTCTTATTAGCTCGATACTAGCTCGATGACGTGGTCGTCGGGGTCGTAGAGGTAGAGCTGTTTGAAGCCGTCGGGGCGTTGTTGCAGTGGCGAGGCGATGCGCACGCCGTGCTGCTCGACCAGTGGGAGTGTGTCGGCGACGTTATCGACGGCGAAGGCGATATGGTGGCCGCGGGAGACGATCGTGTTGTCTTGGCTGGCCCAGCCGGCCTTGCCTGCTTCGGGGCTCGATTGGGTGGCGTGAATCAGTACGCCCGCGAGTTGGAACCATCGGCCAGGGAACTTGAACGCGGGACGCGGGACTTCTTGCATGCCGAGGAAGTCGACGTAGAAGCGATGAGTGGCTTCCAGATCGGCGCAGATAAGTGTGACGTGGTCGAAGGCCTTCGCGTTTATTCCGGATGGGTGTGGCATATCTTGATCTTTGGTTGGTGATCCACGGAGGCAGAAGGACAGGATAACAGGGTTTGCGGGATCGACAGGATGCGGAGTCGAGTGCGGGCCGCGGCGCGATTTCCTATGTCTTCGATTTGATCCTGTAAATCCCGCCGATCCTGTTATCCTGTCTCTGCTTTTCAATTGGTCGTCTACAAAATCGCCAGCGGGTTACGGCGTTCTTCGAGGGTGCCGCGGGTGACGCCGACGCGGTTGGCGGCTTGCAGGCGCTGCCAGACTTTTTTTGCCGCGGTGCGTCCGGCCAGTAGGTCGTTGTAAAGCTCGATGATGTGGTGGGTTGCTTGTTCGCTTTCGGGCAGCAGTTCGATGCGGAAGCTGCGCACGCCGTGGGCGAGCAGCGTGGGGACGACTTCGGCGGAGCTTTGCGG
>CAZGMU010000118.1:9877-10725 GCA_964526975.1 uncultured Planctomycetaceae bacterium | reverse complement strand
A
This sequence comes from uncultured Planctomycetaceae bacterium, assembly GCA_964526975.1. Lineage (GTDB taxonomy): Bacteria > Planctomycetota > Planctomycetia > Pirellulales > Lacipirellulaceae > JABDGM01. The sequence goes on along the minus strand of CAZGMU010000118.1, from coordinate 10,724 downwards.
GTGTGTTGCGGCAGCCGACGTCGGCGTGCAGCACGTGTTCCATGCCGACGCGATCGCGGAGCTTCACGGCATGCTCATCGCAGGGGCGGCCGCAGTTGTGCTTATTGGTGCCGGGCGACAGGACGGCACAGAAAACGCAATGCTCCATGTGGAACATCGGCATATGCTGATGGACGACGACTTCGAGCCAGGCGGGCGGGACCGCGCTCACGAGGTCGAGAAGCTGATCGCGGTTGAGGTCGTAGGAGACGGTCACGCGCTCGGCGCCTTTTGATTTCAGATAGTCGACGGTCCACTGGTTGGCGGCGTTGAGCGAGTAGTCGCAGACGAAGGGGATGCCTTCCGTGCGGCAGAAGGCGATCGTGGCCAGGTTGCGAGCGAGGAAACCGTCGGCGCCGTGCCTGGCCATCGCGCGGAAGATGCCGGTTTCGCCGGGTTTTTGGATGCGGGGCGTGGCGAGGTGAATCGCTGCGCCGTGTTCGCGGGCCGCAACGACGGCGGCGCGGTACTCGCGGATGTCTTGGAAGTCTGCGTAGAGCTGGCGGCAGCCGGTTTGAGCGGCGACGGTTAGTTGTTCGAGGGTGCGGCAGAGGATGCGTAGGGTTAGTGGGGAGTCGGTGTTCGTGGGATCGCTGTCGATTGCGAGATTGATTTCGCTGGGGGGGCGCGTTGTACGTACGAGGCGTGAAGCGAGTGAGTTCGCCAATTGCTCGGTGATTTGATAACGTAGCTTACCGAGGATGCTGAGCGGGACCATCGGAGCGCCGACGATTTCGACGTGCAGGTTGCGCAGCTCGTAGACGGTGCCGCCGAGTCGGCCGAGTTGTTCGGCGAGGACTTGTTGGGT
>CAZGMU010000118.1:6784-9821 GCA_964526975.1 uncultured Planctomycetaceae bacterium | reverse complement strand
AAGGGCTCGTCGGATTCCACGCGGCAGTGTGCGCCGTTCTTTGCGTTAGCGGTAATCTGTAGTTTCTCGTTGATAGCGGCACGGACGGTAACGTCGAGCGGGACTCGCCGTTGGGGCTTCGCGCCGGTGAAGGTTTTACGAAGCCTGGCCGTAAGCTTGGGATCGTCTGTTTTCCAAATCTGTTGGCCGGGATAGAGACGCGTGAAGTCGATCGCGTTGTGGCCGAACGAGAGCTCGACGGCGCTCGCGCGTGGTTGGACCTTGTACACGCGGCCGCCTTGTTCGTTGCCTTGGGTGCGATCGCCGGCGAAAACGATGCCGTCGCCGGAGGCTACTGGGTGTTGGGTGGAAATGACCACGCTGCGATTGCGAATGGACTGAACTTCGCCGAGCAGCACGCCGCGTTTGGCCGAGCTGCGGCCGGGGACGAGCATTTTGTGGTCGCAGCCGCCGAGCCAACCGGGCGAGAAGCCACGCGAGAACGAGAGCTCCATTTCGGTGATGTCTTGCGGAGTGAAGTCGGCCGGACGATTCGCGGCGACTGCATCGAGCGCGCGGCGATATTGCCGCGTGATGTTGGCGACGTACTCGGGTGTTTTGAGTCGACCTTCGATTTTGAAACTCGTCACGCCGGCATCGACCAGATCGGGCACGAGCGCGTACGCGGCGAGGTCTTGCGGGCTTAGTAGATACTTCACGTCGCCGAGGTCGACGTCTTTGTCATCGCAAATGAGATCGTAGGGGAGTCGGCAGGCTTGCGCGCATTGGCCGCGGTTGGCGCTGCGGCCGCCGAGTGATTCGCTGGTGAGGCACTGCCCTGAATAGGCCACGCAAAGCGCGCCGTGGACGAACACTTCGAGTTCGATCGCGGTCTGGCTGCTGATCTGACGAATCTCGGATATCGACAACTCGCGAGCCAGCACGACGCGCTCGATGCCCAGCTCGGCGGCCGCTTGAATGCACTCGCCGCTGGCGAGCGTCATTTGCGTCGAGGCGTGAATGGCAAGCTCGGGACTCACCGCGCGGATGAGTCGCGCGAGGCCCAGGTCTTGGACGAGCACGGCGTCGACGCCTGCCTCGGTGAGCCGCACGATGTGTTCTTCAATTGCTGGTAGCTCGGAAGGGAAGACGAGCGTGTTGAGCGTGACGTAGCCACGGACGCCGCGCTCGTGGAGATACGACATGACCTCGGGCAGGTCGTCGATATGGAGGTTGGTTGCGCGGGCGCGAGCGTTGAAGCCACATTCGAGGCCGAAGTAGACCGCGTTTGCGCCGTTTTCGACGGCGGCGGTGATGCAGGTGCGATCGCCGGCTGGGGAGAGCAGTTCTAACCGGCGATCCTCAGCGGCTTGGGTATTGCGCGCGTAAGCGGTGTCGTCTTCGGTTGGCAGCGGTTTGAGCGGAGCATCCATGGAACGATCAGTTGGACGACGTGGAAGCGGCAAGCTTCAATTCTAGTAGGCTGTGGTCGATCTTGGAACGTAGCCACTTGCTGATGTCGGGGGGACAAATGACATCACAAGCCTAGGGTGTGGGTACCATGCTACGCCGTTAACCCTTTTTTAAGAAGAAACCGCAGATGAACGCGGATAAACGCAGATTGTTTCCAATCTTGATTCCGATTGGTTCGCGTAGATTAGGGGCGATTCGTGTTCTTCTCGCTCTATTTCTGTCTTCTCTGTGTGCTCCGTGTCTCCGTGGTGAATCCTATCTGCCGAAGTTGTTTTTGAGTCATTCCTAAAGGTGGTAGTTTAACCAGCGAACAGCGAGACGCCGAGCTTGTTCCGGCGGGGATAAACCCCGCCGCTCGCTGTTTTATGTTTCAGGTGATGTGGCCGAAATAGATTTCGGTGTCGTATTCGAAGCACACTTCGTTGGCTTGGTTGTGGGAATGAAAAACGCGCTCCAATTCGCGGATCATCGGCTGAAAGTTAGCGTGGTTCTCTGGTGGCGCATAGGAGGAGGACAACAGCCGGCCCTTCAAGCCGTCGAAGTCGAATCGCTGCTCGTTGAAAAGTTGCCGTGCTACAAACTGGCCACGGGCGAAAAACGATCGCAGTATGTCGGCGTCGATTTGCTTATGCTCGATGTCGCGGTAGTCGGTGCCGTAGTTTTGCAGCAGTGCTTCGTACTCGCGCAGGAACGGGCTTGAGTCCAGGCGGCGCGAGTTCCAGAGGAGCACGACCCAGCCATCGGCTTTCAGGATGCGAGCGAATTCTTGCTTCGTCCGCGCTCGATCGAACCAATGAAACGCCTGACCGGCGACGACGTAGTCGATGCTGGCATCGGGCAGGGTGGTCGCTTCCGCTTGTGCAGCGATGCTGTGAAAGGCTGGATAAGACGCGAGGAGTCGCTCGGCCGCTTGCCGCATTTCGTTGTTGGGCTCGATACCGTAGACCTCGTTGCCATTCTTCAGGAATAGCTCGGAGGAAATGCCGGTGCCCGAGCCGACGTCGGCCACGACGGAGGAACTGGTGAAGTTGGTCTCGTCGCCGAGGATGTCGAGCACCGCCGGCGGATAGCTGGGGCGGAAGCGAACGTAGTTGTCGACGCGATCGGAGAATCGGGTTGTCGAGTTTTGTGGTGGTTGATGCATGGCTGTTTCGCGGGCTAATGTTGGGCCCAATCGGGCGGCGGACAATCGAAGGTTACCCGATCGCCTGTGAGGGGATGATTAAACGTAATGCGATGAGCATGCAGGCAGAGCGGGGGATCGTCGACGTTGTGTGTTTGCGTGTCGCCGAGTTGACCGTTGGGGAGATATGCTTGCTCGCCTGTGATAGGAAAGCCGAGGTGCCAGAGGTGAACACGGATTTGGTTGGTGCGGCCGGTGATTGGCCGGGCTTCGACGAGTGACGTGCCGTCGGGATGACGGCGGAGCACGCGGAACTCGGTGCGGGCGGCGAGACCTTGTTCGTCGATCGCACGGGCGCCGAGGTCGGTCGTGTCGCTGCTGATCGGTGCGTCGCAGGTGAACTGGTCTTCGGGCGGATGTCCCTCGATGCGAGCCAGGTAGAGCTTCTCCACATTTCCGGCT
>CAZGMU010000118.1:0-6774 GCA_964526975.1 uncultured Planctomycetaceae bacterium | reverse complement strand
GATGTCGCTGACCACGCGCTCGGGCGAAATGCCGTGTTCGCGCGAAGACGACGACGCCCGTCGTATTGGCGTCGAGCCGATGGACTGGTCGCAGCTTTTGCGGATGGTAGGCGTTGTTCAGGATCGACAGCAGCGTGTTGCGGTTGAATCGGCCGGAGGGGTGGAGGGGCAGGGGAGCTGGCTTGTTGATGACGACAATTGCATTGTCTTCGTGCAGGATCCGAATCGCGGCGTTGACGTCGGGCTCGGCCGCGGCCGGCATGCGATGGAGGTAGCGCTCGCCGGCGCGGACTCGTTGCTCGGCGGCGACGGGTTGCCGGTTAGCATCGAGGAGAAGCTGCTGGGCGAATCGTTCACGCCAATAGTCGGGCGCGTAGTGAGGCAGAATGCTGCACAGCGTATCGAGCAGCGTTTGGCCGTCATGCTCGGCGGCGATACGGATGGGGCGAAAGTGGTCGTACGGCGCGCTGCCGGGAAGTGGCGATGTCGCGCGGGCGATGGCCAGTTCACGCGCGGCGATCGTGCGGCGCATCTGCTCGGCTTCGCTCACGTAGCAATGGGGGCACGAGCGGCCGAAGACGTAGCGGCTGTCTGTCTGATCAGCGGCTGAGAGAGGTTCGAGGCAATTGAAGCACTGCGTATTCTCGGACTCGGCGAGGGCCGCATCGACGCCGACCCGCTTGTCGAAGACGAAGCACTCGCCGGTGTAGTGGGCGTTGCCGCAGTCTTCGAAGTACTTGAGGATGCCGCCGTCGAGTTGAAAGATCTGCTGGAAACCGGCCCGCTGCATGTAAGGGCCGGCCTTTTCGCAGCGGATGCCGCCGGTGCAGAACATGACGATCGGCTGCCGTTTCAGCTCCGTGGGAAGCTGGTCGACTGCGGTGGGGAAGCTGCGAAAGTGATCGATGCCGAGCGACAGGGCGTGGTCGAACGTGCCGAGCTTCACTTCGTAGTCGTTGCGGGTATCGAGCAGCGTGAGTGGCGTGCCTTCGTCTAGCCATTGCTTCAATTCGCGTGGCGAGATTTTGGGGGCAGTGTGTTTTGCCGGCTCGATTCCGGGAACGCCGAAGGCGATGATCTCCTTCTTGATCCGCACGAGCATGCGATTGAACGGTTGCTCGTCGCTCACGCTGACTTTGGGTGTGAAGTTTTCGAGGCCGGGAAGCGCGCGAATTTCGGTGAGGAGCAGGTCGATTTCTGCTTGGCCGCCGGCGACGAACAGGTTGATCCCCTCGCCGCTGAGGAGAATTGTGCCTTTGAGGTCCCAGGCTTTGCATTGAGCGCGGAGTCGTTCGCGGAGCGCGGCGAGGTCGGTCAGCGTGACGAATTGATAGGCGGCGATGTTGACGACGGCGGGCATATCGTTAGCGTATCAGCTTACGGCGCCATGCCAAAGTGTGCGCGCGTGGGGCAGACATTCCTGTCTGCCGAATACGGCAAGCTGAAAACTGGCAGACAAGAATGCCTGCCCCACGGCGCATTACTCGAAGAACACTTTGCTGCTGACGGTTGCGTTGCGATCGTCGGTTACGGTTAGAAACCAGGCGGTCAATTTTTGCGAGGGAAGCTTTGCCATAATCTTGCCGTCGCTTACTTCCGCTGGCACCGAGTGCCATTTGCGATCTTTGAAGGGGCCCTGGTCGCTTGTGTAGTTCAATTGGGCGGTTAGCTTGCCTTTGCTTTGGCACTTGGTGGTTATGTTTTGCTCGGTGCGTTCGACCGGGCCGACTACCGTCAGCGGGTGACCGCCACGAAGATGCTGATCGACGAACCAACCAATTTCTGCCGGTGCCCTGCCGTCGATATGACTATGTGGCATGTTGATCGTGATGCGGATTTGCTTGGGGCTTGTCACGCCATCGTAGGTTTTCATGTAGCTGTCGAGCGGATAGGCGAGGTCGTTGGTGCCGTTTATGAAGAGAATCGGCATGCGGATAGCCGCGACGTACATCGACGGGTCCCAGAGCTTTGCCCAGCGCTGGCGTTGGGCTGGCGTCAACTTGTCGAAGTTTTGGAGCCACGCACTGTTTTCTTGCAAATGGCCGCAGCCGTAGACCGGTACCGCTGCTTGGAAACGAGTGTCGAGGCCGGCGACGATGACCGTGAGGTAACCGCCCCAACTGATGCCCGTGACGGCGGTGCGCTCGGTATCGACTTCTGGGAAGCTGCGCAAGAGCGAATGGGCGCGAATGGCGGCCGCAACGGCATGATACGTCCACTGCTCAGTGGGTGGCTGATCGATGTTGCCGAATATGAATTCTTCTTTTTGATCGGGACCGCCATCGGACAAAGCGCGCCGACTCTGAGGATCAGACGAGTTCTTATCTTCCACTGGTTGATGGCCGGTAAGGTCCATCGCGATGGCAGCATAGCCGCGCTTGGCCCAGAGTTCCGCCCAGTCGCGATATGCGGTGCCACCTCCACCGTGTAGCAGAACGACGCCGGGATACTTCTGGACGGAGGTCGACTGCGGATCGAGTGTGGTGGGTGATGCGTAGTAAGCGAACACTCGCGTCGAATGACCTTGGAAGGATTCGCCTTCGTAAAACAATGATTGGACAGGGCCCTTCGTATCTACCCATTCAAACTTGGGTGGCTCGCTCAACTTGGCCAAATCCCAGGGGCTGGATGTTGGCAGTTTTTCCGATGGTACGATCGGCTCGGCCGAAGAGGCTTGCACCATCCCGATGACCAAGCAGACCAGTGCTAGGTATTTCACGCCTCGTCGCGCCGTAAAAGCCGCGCCTTTAAGTGAGTTGGAATTGAAGTTGAGATGCGATTCCACGCAAGGCGCCTCTTGGGGATTTCAAGTACATAGACAAAGTGAAAACGAATGCTGGCATTCGGTTCCCGGCCATTGTAAACGACTGAACTGCCTAGCGGTGGCGGGTTTCATAGTTTTCGAATTGCGAAGATTTCGCAGGTAGCTCGACGTGGTGAATTCGCCGGGCCATAATTACGGCCTTGGGATCTACCGGTTTTTGCCCGTTCAGGAGATCGCGCGATGAAACGTTCGCCAACACGCATGCTGTTCGTTTTGGGTTTGCTCTGCGGATTATCTGGTCAGCAGGCGAATGGACGGGACAGCGTTTTGAGCGTGATCCCATCGGACGCGGTTGCTTTCGCAGTCGTTCACAATCTGAGCGATACCAGCCACGATATCGGCGAGTTGGCAAAACTCGTAAAAGCGCCTGCCCCGGATCTGCTTAGCCTGGCAAAGGGGATGACCGGGCTGCAAAAAGGACTCGACGAGCAAGGCGACCTGGCGATTGTCGTCACGGGGGTCGATCCGGGCCCGAAGCTTATCTTTTTGGCGCCGGTGGAAGATTTCGACGATTTTTTTGCCTCGCTCAAGGTGGACGATCCGACGACGGGAGTGGCCGAAGTCGAGATTGCGGGTTCCTCGCTGCTTGTCGGACGCAAAGGAACCTATGCGGCCATCGCGTCACTGGCGCAGCGCGAGGCGCTGGAAAAACTGATCGCTTCGACGACGAATCTGGCCGACGACACCGCGCTCGCCGAGTGGCTCGATGCGAATAGGCTCAGCTTTCAAGTGACTCCGCAAGGCATTCAGCAATTGGTTCCGAAACTTCTCGGCGGAATTCGCCTCGCTCAGGAGCAGATTCGTCGAGCAGGCGTACCGAACGGTGAAACCACTGCCGAAGCGCTGAGCATGTACGTCGATCTGTTTACGGCCGTGGAAAAGGAAGCCAGGCAGTTTGGTCTTGGAGTGCGAGTCGACTCGGTTCAGACGGTCGACATTGCAACTCGAACTCAATTGAAAGAGGGGGGCAAGTGGTCGACCTGGGCCGCCAAGGCCCAACCAGCCACAGGCGACTTGTTGGGCGGGCTCGAAGACAAGCCGCTCGTTGCGGCGTTTGGCGGCAAAATTCCGCCGGGGGCGACGAAAGAATTGATGAAGTTCTCCATGAAGTTCATGCAGAACCAGCCTGGGGCCAAATTCACGCCCGAGCAGGCCCAGAAGTATGCCGACCTGGCGACCGAAATGATGGCGGGCGTCCGCTCGATGCGCATGCTGATGGGCGTGCCCGAGCCAGGAACGGGGCTCTATGGCAACATGTCGGTGCTGATGATCGTTGACGATTCCAAAGGATTTTTCGAGACCTACGAGAAGACGCTCGCCGGAATAAATGAATTGCTCAAAGAGGCAACGCTTCCGACAATGCCTGTCACGACGAGCAAGCGAATCAAATTGGGAGACATCGAGGCCTTGGAAGTTTCCATGAAATTTCCAGAACCGAGCACGCCGGTTCCGCCGGGAATGCCCGACCCTCGGAAGCTCGCGCAACTGTTCGCCGGCGAGGATGGCCAACTCAAATACTACATCGCGCCGGCCGACGAGCATGCGGTCGTGACGGCCTACACTTCGCCCGACCGATTGAAAGAAGCGATCGAATTCTACAAGTCGCAGAAACCGGGCCTGTCGGCCAATGAAGGCGTAGCCAAAGTCGCCGCCAAATTGCCTCCTGGTTCCCAAGTGGTGGCTTACATGAACGGCGAGGGCTTTATCAAAACGGTGAAACAAGTGATGGCGGCTGCTGTTACAGGCCCCGTTCCGACCATCCCCGACTTTCCGGGTAGCCAGCCCATGGGGTTCGCGGTGAAGGTTTCGCCGGATGGAATCGACGGGCATATGGTCGTGACGGCGGAAACGCTTCGCTCGCTAGGAGAAGTGATTGCGAAAACCCGTGCCGAAGCCCAACGAAAGCGCATCGAGCAACAACTACAACAGTAGCTGTCGGAACGGCTGTGCTACACTGGAAGTAGTTCCGAATTCTTGTGAATTCAGCTACGGTTTTGAGACTGCTTCCAGAGTTATTCTTTTCAAGCCGAGTTTCGACACGATCGGCTTCGAGTTTCCTTCTCGTGAACGTTCCTTTGCAAACTCTCTTGGCCATTGCCGCGTGGTTGATCGTTGGATTGTCGACGGCAATTCTGAACGCGGCGATCGATCCGGCCAAGTTGCAGTCGCGGTATGATGCATTATCCCGCCAGTACGCTGAGGTGAATCCTGATTGGAGACCCGCACCGCCTCGATCGGGCATGGTTCTGTTCATTGCGCCGGACGAGTATTCGCCCGCGCCGCCTGTGACGGATGAGAAGGCCCGCGCCGTGCGTGCGAAGTATGCCGAGGAGTTGTTCGCACTGGCCAAGGAGGCGGCCAATGCCGGCCAATCGTCGTTAGCGTTTCAATGGGCGACCGAAACGGTACGTGAGAACCCGGACCACGTCGAGGCTCGCCGCGTGCTGGGGTACACTCAACGTGGCGGCCAGTGGCTTACGCCTTACGGCGTGAAAATGCTTGATGCTGGCAAGAAATGGGATTCGCAGAAGGGCTGGATCGCGGCAGATGGAAAAACCGCCCCGATCCCCGATGCGCGAATCGATGCCTCGCGGCACTCCGACATCAAGAATGGCTGGCAGGTGCGGACCGATCATTTCTTCGTGACGACCAACCATAGCCAGGCGGCAGGCGTGGAGTTGGCCGCGCGGCTGGAGCGGCTTTACCAAATTTGGCGACAATTGTTTGCCGGGTTCTATTATTCCGAGAAGGAGGTGAGCGGCCTGTTTGCGGGCGAGCGAATTGCTCGCGTGCCGGCGCGGCAGTTCAAGGTGTTTTACTATCGCAACCGGGCCGACTATGTGAACAACCTCACGCGCCGCCAGCCGCGAATTGGCGAGACGCTTGGCATCTACTTTGACACGAATGCCGAGGCCCATTTCTTTGCGGAAGATGCCGAGAGCAAAGTGGCCGCTGGAGGAGCAACTGCCAAGGCCACTACTGCGCCTGTCGCCACGCTGTATCACGAGGCGGTTCATCAACTCTTTCAGGAGTCGAAGCCGGCGGCACGGCGGATCGGCGAGGCGAGGAACTTTTGGGTGATCGAGGGAGTGGCCACCTATTTCGAGACGCTTACCGAACATCTCGACCCCAAGGCCGGTCTGTACTTTACGATCGGCGAGTCGACGGCTGGCCGATTGCCGGCGGCCAAGGAAAAGCTGCGCGACAATTATTACATTCCCCTGGCCGATCTTACGAAGCTGGGCAAATATGAGATTCAACATCGCGATGATGTGGCCAAGCTGTACAGTCAATCGTCTGGCCTCGTGGCATTTTTGGTGGGTGGCCGCGACGGCCAGTTTCGCGAGCCGCTGGTTCGTTATCTGCAAGCGGTTTATGCCCGAAGAGATAGCGATGAGACCCTGTCTGACGCGACCGGCAGCAGCTACTCCGATCTCGATGCTGCGTACCAGCGGTTCATGGGGAGCTTGCCGTGAAAAGGGCGGGGCGGTATCGTAAATGGTCCCAAATGAAGGCGATTGCAGTCTCTGCGGTCGATCTCTATGGTGGCTATAGTTCAGTTGGTTAGAACGCCAGATTGTGGATCTGGAGGTCGTGGGTTCGAGCCCCACTAGCCACCCCTCAACGAATGACCACTCGTCGACATGTGTTGGCGAGTGGTTTTTTTGTGATTTTTAATCCAGCTTTTCGTAGGCCGTTCTATAAACCTCTGGTACCTAATAGGTTTGGGGAGACGCCCGCCAGAAGTTTTATAGGTTTCTGTAATTCACCTCGGCCATTTTACAATAAATGCCCCATTATTATAAAACTACCTGCCGGTGATGACGAACAGCATAATCTAAAGACCTAAACGACAAGCTGACCATCTTCTCTCGTCCTATGTCCAATTCAGCCGGAATCGATAAACCGGGCTCGTTCTATCTCGGGCGGCCGCACGACATCGCCAAGAA
>CAZGMU010000117.1:7983-11703 GCA_964526975.1 uncultured Planctomycetaceae bacterium | reverse complement strand
ATCGGCAAAAATCCACACCAGCGAAGGATGTGGCCCGCCGCGCACCGCCTCAATCGCCTCGGCTGTGCTCGACGCGCCCAGCACATCGAGCCACGTGCTAATCGAGCGGCCCCCTTCCGTATCGGCGCCGATCCAAGACACCGAGAGATACTTGCCCGGTCCCTCGGATACGTCGGGCGTGGTGCTGAGAACGCCTTGTTCGTTCTCGTACACATCCATGATGAGAGGCTCATCGCCTTTGCGACGAATCACCTCCTCGCGCCGCTGATAATCGAGCCACCGATCGCCGCGGCGATACTGCCACCCCGTTGCACCGCCCGGACGACAATCTTCGATGAAAAAGTCGCTCGTGTCGGCGTGCATGTAGGTGACGCCCCAGGAAAGACGCCGCGTCCGCCCCACGGCCATGATCGGGCAACCGGGCAACGTCGCCCCCATTGCGTATTCGCCGTCACCCCAGCGAAGCGCGATCTCATACCACACCGCCGGCAACCGATTGACTTCCAAATGCGGATCCGACGCCAGCATCGCGTGTCCTGTGGCCGTGCGGGCGGGGCTCACTGCCCAAGCATTGCTTCCCGCCAACCGTGGCAGGTCGGCCAGTAGCTCCAGCGTTTCGTCCGACATCCGCTTGGCGATTCGAATCTCGCGTAGCGGCTCGAAGTCGATTCCATCGAGGTACGGATGAAACAGCTCGCGCAGCCGCTCATCATCGACGCCCAGTTGAATCAGCTCCAGCAGCAGCCGCTCGTTTTCCTGCTCGTTGACCGTCAGCCCCGCGAAGCTAAGCAGCTTGCCGATTAGCAAGACCGATTCCGGCTCCCACGGCCGCGGCCGAAAGCCGGTGACCCACATCGGCAATGTTCGGCCCGCGTCCACCAGGCCGTCGTTCACTCCCTGGCAATACAAGTCGAGTGCGTCGCGCGTCTCGTCTGGCAAGCTGCGGAACTCACGATCCAGGTCGCGATACAACCCGGCGCGGCGCAGTAAGATATCCGCTTCCAGCAGCTCCGGCTTATTGGCAATCCGCTCGGTGGCCTGCCCGCTGGCCACGGCGCGAGCAAAGTAGACTTGCGTGGGACGGTCCACCGCGTGCATGTAGCCCCAGGCGTAGAGTGCTTCGTTCCAAGTAGCTGCCTCGACGTGCGGCACGCCGTTCTCATCGCGCTCGGCGCGAAACTTGTGTCGGGCACTCTTGGTGCGAATCACTTCCATCAGCCAAGTGTATCGCACGACGCGCTAGAGTGGAAATTGCAGCAACGCGCGTTGCCACCGATGGGCACAATTTTGGTAGACAGATTACACACAGGAATCCCACCGTTGTTGCAAAAAATTTTTAACGAGCGCGCAGCACGTCCGTACCGGGAAGCATCCATCGCGCGACCAGAGAACCGAGTCGCCAGAAAGGCAACCCGCTGAAAGACTACTTCTTGCGGTGGCGAATCTTCGCACGCATGCGGCGCTTTTTACGCCCCTGCTTTCGCCGACCCTTTCCTGACTTCTTCGTGCCCAAGGCAATCTCCAAATTCGAAAAATAAACCGATCAACCCCGTTAGCGACAATCCATGATTGTAGCCTCGATTCGCACGTCTGAGCAAGGGCGGCAGCACCATAGGGGCGGCCCAAAAATAACATCCTTCAAAACAGAATAACCACAGAGGTACGGAGGGCACGGAGAAGAAAGACGAATTCGCAAACCGCTAATGTACGCTAATCATCGCTAAGAAAGTTGCTTTCTAAAGGCTGCTAACAACTTGAACCGCTAAGTCGCCAAGGAAGACAGAAGCCGACAATGAATTGCTCGGCGTCCTTTGTGTGCTTGGCGGTTCGCTCATTCTATTAGAGGCCTTAACCTCTGAATTAGCGATTCTTAGCGAATATTAGCGGTTAGGAGTTCGTCGATAGCCCTCCTCATCCTCCGTGCCTCCGTGTAAATCCCATCTGCCGAAGTGATTGTCGGGTCATCCCTTAAACGTTGAACAGGAAGTGGCAAACGTCGCTATCCTGCATCACGTACGATTTCCCTTCCAGCCGCATCTTCCCCGCCTCGCGAATTGCTTTCTCGCTACCGTGCTGCACGAGATCGTCGACCGAATAGACTTCGGCTCGAATAAAGCCCCGCTCGAAATCGGTATGAATCACGCCCGCCGCTTGCGGCGCCGTGGCGCCGACGGGGATCGTCCACGCACGTATTTCCTTGGGGCCTGCGGTGAAATAGCTTTGTAGGCCCAGCAACCGATAGGTCGCACGAGCCAGCGAAGCGAGTGCCGGCTCTTCCAGGCCGACGCTCTTGAGCATCTCCGTGCGATCGGGCTCGTCCAATTCCGCGATTTCGGCCTCCAGCCGCGCGACGACCTTCACCATTTCACTGTCCTCAGCCGCCGCGTGCTGCCGAACCTGTTCCACGCGGGGGTTCGTTCCCGCCAGATCTTCTTCACCAACATTGGCCACATAGAGCACTCGCTTGCTTGTCAAGAATTGCAGCTCGCGCAGAATCTTGGCCGAGGTTGGATCGTCATAACTCAGCGAACGAATCGGCTTACCCGCGTTGAGCAGCTTCTGGCAATCCATAAGAATTTCCAGGCGGCGCTTGGCTTCGGGCCCTCCCAGCCGGATATTTTTCTGTGCCCGATCGATCATTCCCTCGAGCGATTGCATATCTGCCAGCATCAGCTCGGTATCGATCGTTTCGATGTCGCGCAGCGGATCGACGCTGCCGTCGACGTGGATCACGTTTTCATCGTCGTAGCACCGCACGACGTGCAAAATCGCATCGACGTTTCGCAGGTTGCCGAGAAACTTATTACCGAGCCCTTCCCCTTGCGACGCTCCCCGCACCAGGCCCGCGATATCGACCAGTTGAAAAATGGCCGGGATGATCTTCTCGGTCGGCATGTGCTTGTTGATCGTCGTCAGTCGCGGATCGGGAATCGGCACGGCGCCGATATTCGGCTCGATCGTGCAAAAAGGATAGTTCTCACTGGCGATCCCCGCCGAGGTAAGCGCGTTGAACAGCGTGCTTTTCCCGACATTGGGCAGCCCGACGATGCCTGCTTCCATGATCAATTTCTCGTTAAAAGACAATTCAAAAACAACTTTTTTGAACCAAAATAACCACACGGAGACACGGAGAGCACTGAGAAGACGTAAAGAGCAGACAGGTAGTTATCAAACCAATAGCGGAAAAAATGAGCCCGACAACCAACTAATCATCCCGAACGCGCCACAGCCCCGCTTCCGAAAAAAGTTTTCAACCTCAAGCTCGCATCTGCGTCTATCCGCGTTCATCTGCGGATAAAACCTCTTCTCCGTGCCCTCTGTGTCTCTGTGGTGAGCTCCTTCTGCTGAATGAGAGCGTGACCTGATGGACGCCATTCGCAAACGCAAGAGTATAACCGTAAAGTGGCCGGGCGCGGATAAAGAGTCGTCGAAATGTCGAAACTTCCGACTGCCAGTCCGGCCCATGATGGGAAGCCCAATGTCGCGGCTTTTTTCGCGGACTTTCCCCCGGCCAACAGGCAAATCTCGCATAGCCCCGAGCGCCCGAAATGGTAATAATGCAGCGCCGCGTCGTACTGCTTGAAGGCCTCCTTGTACGACGAAAAACCCACCTTGATTGAAAGAGCTTTCGGCCATGCTTCGTATCCTCCCGCTTCGATTCTGCGTGAGCTTGTTCGTGCTAGCGGCCCTCGCCCTGCCGGCGATGGCTGAAAACGAGGG
>CAZGMU010000117.1:0-7943 GCA_964526975.1 uncultured Planctomycetaceae bacterium | reverse complement strand
CAGGACGACCTGGATAAAGCCACCCAGTTGAAGGTGGCCGCCGAAAACCTGGAGGACCTGGGCGAGGTCATCGACCATGTCGACACGGCCCTCGAAAAAGGCCTCGACGAGGAAAGCACCAAGTACGCCGAGCAATTACTCATGGCGTCGCTCCTTCAGCGTGGCCAATTGTTTGCCGCGGCCGTTTTTAACGTGCCGGCGCAAGACCCGCAGCGTAAGATCCAATGGATGCAGTTTCGGCAGTTTGCCCTCAGCGATTTGCAACGCGTCGTCAGCCTCGACGACAAAGACATCGATGCCCAAATGCTCATCGGCAAGCTGCAATCGTTGGACATGGGCGATCCGGCGGCAGCCCGGCGGGCACTATCGAAAGTCATCGATTCGAAAGACGCGACTCCAGCTCAAAAAGCCGAGGCCTACGCTCTACGCGGCGTCCAACAAAAAGATGATGAACGCAAACTGGCCGATTTGACGAAAGCAATCGAGCTACAGCCGGAGAAAGCAGACTATCTCCGGCTGCGGGCCGAGCAGCTCTACACAAAGGAAAAGTACAAGGAAGCGCTCGAAGATGCCGAAAAAGCACTCAAAATGGAGCCCGACAACGCTCCCACCAACAAGCTACGCGGAATGATCCTTTTGGGACTGGATCAGTACGATGAAGCGCTCAAGAGCTTCGACAAGGCGACTGAACTGGCTCCCAAGGATCCTTTGCCCTTCGCACATCGCGGCGAACTTTATCACCAGAAGGGCGACCTGGAAAAAGCGATCGAGCAGTTGACCAAGGCTCTGGAGCTCGCGCCCGATAGCATCGCTACGCTACTCGTGCGGGCCAACATTTACTACGAGATGAAGCAAGCCGACAAGGCCCTGGAAGACATCGATGCGGCCATCAAGCTCCGCCCCAACCTGCCCCAATCCCATTTGATGCGCGCCGAAGTGCTCGCCGGAAGCAATCGAATCGATCAGGCAATCGACGAGATTAAAATTCTTTTGAAGGCGGTACCGGGAAATATCGGCCTGCTCAATCGATTAAGCAGCTTTTACCTGGTCGCCGGAAAACCCCACAAAGCGATCGAGACCACGAGCCAAATTCTTGCCAAGGAAGCGGAAAACTATCCCGCCCTGCGGCTCCGGGCAGATGCCTACCTGAACGTCGGCAAGCATGCCGAAGCTATCGCCGACTTCGAGAAGGCGCTTTCGCTCAACAAGGATGACGAAAGCCTGTTGAACAACTTCGCCTGGGTGCTGGCCACATCGCCAGACGACAAACTCCGCGACGGCCCTAAAGCACTAAAGTTCGCCACCAAGGCAGCCGAGGCGACAAAATATGAAACGCCCCACGTCCTCAGCACGCTAGCCGCCGCCTACGCCGAAACGGGCGATTATGAAAACGCCGCCAAGTGGTCGCAGAAAGCAATCGAGCTTTCACAGAAAGATGTCGATGCGGCCAAGAAAGTAGCCGAGGCCGCAAAGGATGAAGGCGAGCGCAAAAAACTCGAAACGGCGGCGACTAAGATTCAAGCGGAGCATGACCAACTGAAAAAAGAACTCGACAGTTATCACGAGCATAAACCGGTCCGCGAACGGCAAACCGCCGCAGACGAATCCGAGGCGGCTCCCCCGCAGGCTGATAAAGCACTGTCTCCCTCGGCCACCACCGCGCCCGCCCGCACGGCGGATTTCTAAACAACTGCAACAGAACCAGAAACAGCGCTGCCGGGCTAGTTTCGGCGGAGAGACCCCCTCGTTTGCAATAGGGCTAAGATGCAGAGAAGAAGCCCGGGGGTTACGAGCCGTTTTTTCCTGACGAATAGCAACGCATGCGATTGCCGGCCGTCACACCCTGGATCGCCCAACTGCCGGCGCAGCGCGCCTAATGAGCCCATTGTTTCTTTGTTGTTTCAGAACCATGTTTCTACATGGATTGTTCAATGAATGGTCCGCGCTCTTTACCCCACGTGAGGTTGATCTTTAACGAATCAATGGGATTAGTAATTTCCTCCGACAGTTCCGAAGTTCTCACGCTGGCGTACTTCTTTGGCGCGTGCCATTTGAATTGAATCTCGCCGATTGCTTCGCGGGCGACCACCTCGATGGCATGCTTTCCGATTACCACGCCGTCATTACTTCCGTAACAACTCAAGTGGAAGCGGCCTTGGTTGTCTAGTTTGGCGGTAGATGCCCGACCATGCTCGGGAACGAAATTGACATATCCAAATGTCAAGGGTTGGCCATCAATGAGCACTTGGCCCGCAACGGGGACTCGCTTGGGCCGTCCATCGCCACATCCGGTCGCCATCGTCAGCCATGTAATTCCGCCGAGCGCAACCAATAGCAATCTGGCGGGACGCGGAAGTGGGGAAAAACCAAGCATATATGCAGCAACCGCCTCCAGGGAAAATCGAACTGCTACTGAATGGGATCTGCTCGGTCGATATTTTTTGTCGTGCCGAAAATCGTGGACGCGGCCTGATAAGGTTCGCGAGCCACGTCATCGCTGATGAACGTTGCGTGACCATCGAGATAGACGAACTGTCCGCCGCCCGGGTGATCGCTCCGGAACGCGCCGTCGGAGTGCTCCGGATCGTAAACAGGCGCGTCGAGTATCTCCTCATGGGGCGGATGATTCAGCGGATTCTCGGTCGAAGACATTGAACTGCGATGACGCGTGGCTTGACTCCAGATATTCACGGTTCCGTTTTTGTGCGTCAGGGTGCGCTCGCCGACGGCAAACGTTTTGGAATCGCCGTCGGTGACCTGACGGCGGATGCGTGGGCGAACGTATTGAAATAAACCGTCATTCCCGCACTTAGCCGTGGTGTTCGAACCATAGCTGGGCCCCTTGGTGCCTTGAGATAAGGCATAGCTGCCCGTGGCGGCGTTTCCGGCAGGAACAATGTTGAACTTGAATTCCAGAAAGGGCTCGGACTTGTCCGACGGACATACATACACCGCGGGCCGCGTGGAAACAGCTTTCGACATGCCGGGGTCGGAAAACCAATTGGGAAAGTGTGGGTTCCAGATTCCGGCGCCTGTTTCGATCTGCGTGAGATCGTACAAGGCCTGTTCCTCAATATAAGGCAGTATGACGACGAATCCACTCGCTCCGCCTCGCCCTAGTTTATCATTGGGATCTGAGGGGCAGATGCCGGTGCAAGCGCCGTTCGTTTCTCCAGCGCAGCCGACGCGCCCTGGCGGAAATCTGTTCTTGGCCTGCTCATATTGCAATACTGCCAAGCCGATTTGTTTCAGATTGCTCAGGCACTGTGCCCGCCGCGCCGCCTCTCGAGCCGACTGGATCGCCGGCAGGAGCAGCGCCACCAAGACGCCGATGATCGCGATCACCACTAACAATTCGACGAGTGTAAAACCATGTGTACGTCGGCCGAGCCGAGGCCGACCTTCGACTGCAGGCGGCGCCACTCGGCTCGTCTCCACGGTATCGCTGAAGCTTCGCGGTAGGGCGACTTCGCCATCGAAAACTATGGCCAGGAGGAACTCGCTTGCGAAAGATGACTTCGCGAAACTGTGCATTTCGGGAGTTTCTCTCTTTGCGATCGACGCACTATTTTTCCGCGGAGTTGATCTCGAAGTCAAACACGTTTTTCTCATTGGACTTGACCTCTCGACGGAGCTCGGAATTTTTATTGTATCGGGGAGGAATTAACTGCCGCCGGCGGACATACTCACCACTTGTTCCCACAACTTCGGTGTCCATTTCGAGACTGACTTTGTGCCAACCGACCAGAGCGCCGTTCCGCCCTCGTTTATAGCTCAGCTCGTACTGACCGTTGGAATCCGTAAAACCGTACGAGGGCGAGCCTTGATCCCCTTCCGGTTGGAAGATTACTTGAGTCTCGCGAATTGGTTGACCATCGACCATGACGCGACCACTGACGGGAGCAACCTGCGGTCCGCGATCACAGCCAGAAAAAATCGCTATCGCCCAACCGCAACAATGCGCGAAATTAACGCGGTTTCTGGGCGGTAACATTTTCATAAACAAAACGTGGAGATCAATAGTCACCGCTAGAGAATGACAACTGGTCATTCCGCACGCCCAGTCGCTGATAGACGCCGATTGGAGTTCCGTTGTCGCTCACGGGTTTGAATGTTTTCGAGCTCTTGGGATCGCCGTTGTTCGTTCTAACGTTCCCGGCGTCGTCGTAATTGACGTCGTCGCTGACGAAGTGGACCGAGGCGTCGCTGAAAGCAAAATAGGCGCCGCCGGGGTGCTTGCTACTAAAACCCTCGGTGCAAGTATTGTGATCGCCGGTGACGGGGTGGTTCAGCTTAATACTTACGCGCCCCAACGCCCATGCGGAAGCCCACATATTCGGACCGACTGGATTCCGTATGCCGATCCAGGTGGCCGCCAGGCAAAAGGAGTCTCGTTCGCCGAGCAAGAACGTATGGCTTGCCCCGTCGGTGATTTGCTTGGAACTGACCGTGCGGATGCCTTGGAAAACTCCATTATTGAAGCACTCCGTTTCCTCGGGAACCCAATCCTTTTCCGTGCAGTGAGGTTGTATGCAAGGGCAGTTACGATCCATGAAACCCTTGGATGCGACAAAGTTCGACGTGGACGGCGTGAATTGAGGCGTAAGTAGTTTTGAATAGTGTCCATTGAAATGCCGCTCCCATTGCCCCGTGTCCATGGTCCTAGGCGCTTTGGGGGTTCCGTCAAACGGAACCGTGGGAGGTGTCGTATCCGAAGGGCACCGAAAGACGGCCAGGGGAGCCTGCAAAGCCGGCGGGGGAAGTTTTCGCGGCGATAAATACATCCGCCAACCGTCGTTCTCCCGGCTTCAAGAAATCATAGAGCGATTGCTCCTCCAAATAGGGCAACGCATAAATGGACCAGGACCAGGACTCATAGGTCTCTGCCTGACTAACAAAGCCAATCGGGAAATGCTTGTTCGTCAATTCGTAATTGAGGATCGCTAACGCAATGTTTTTCTGATGATTCTGACACTGGGCTCGTCGCCTCTCGGGCTGACTGGATCGCCGGCAAGAGCAGTGCCACGAGGATGCCGATGATGGCAATCACGACCAGTAGCTCAACAAGCGTAAAACCGCGCGAGTGCCGGCCACGCCGCGGCACATCCACCGCCAACCGGTTGACTCGGTTCGCGTAGCAAAAGCGGCGTATCGCACGACTTCTCTGGGCCGCAACTTCGAATAACGAGCCTGGGAATCGCATTCGCCGGACCTCCTGAGCATCACGGGCTTAGGCACGACTCAGTAATAACTTCCCCATTTTCGGAATAACCACGGAGACACGGAGAACACAGAGAAGACAAAAGGAGAAAGCACAGAATACTAAATCGCGACTAATCGGCGATAGCAAGTCAGAACATAGGATTTAAAGACGGAAATGGTTTTTTCGGCACGAGTGCCCTGTCAAAGCTGATTTGACGGGTAGCTGGATTCGCAAGAGTCCGGAAAACCGAATTCTTGCGAATTCAGCTACCCGACACTTCACGATGGACGCGGCACTAGTGAAAATTAGCGCAAATCCGTGTTCTGGCCTCCTGTATTTCTTCTCCGTGCCCTCCGTGTCTCCGTGTGGTGAATCCTATCGGCCGAAGTTATTTTTGAGCCGTTCCTAAGCAGCGAGCACCCACGCTACTTTCTGAATTCTGGCGAATCCAGCTATTCCGGAAGGGCGTGGTCAGCGCAGTATCTCGAACAGGCTGCTGTGGGCGTCGGTCCAGAGGATGGGGGGTTTGGCTTCGTCGCGTTTGTGGCCGAGGATGCGGATCTTTTCCAGCAGATCTTTGTTCTTGGTGAGGACGACCCAGTCGGCGCTGTTGATGGATTTGCCGTCGTCGCCTTTGCTCCAGATTTCGACGGCTTCATAGCCGATATGCTTGGCCGCACCAAACGCTACGCGGTTGAGGTCCAGGTAGCGGTTCGAGACATGAATCAGCAGCGCGCCGTCGACACTCATATTGGCTTCGGTGGCGATGCGCGGCAGGTAGATGTCCATTGCCTCGGCGGTGAGAAGGTGCGTGGGCACGGCGTCGCCGCTGAAGGCGTCGAGCACGAGGACGTGGTAGGGAAGCTGGTCCTTTTGTTGCCCTTCGTTCTGAAGCGTAAGACGGGCGTCGCCTAGTTTAATATCGCAGCGGGCGCCGCGTTTTTTGCAGTCGGCGATGTAGGTGAAAAACTTGCCGCTGGTGGCGATGTCGATGACCGAGGGATTGATTTCGTAGAAGGTGATCGTGTCGAACTTTTGGGCATAGGCGGCCAGCGTGCCGGCGCCGAGGCCGACGTCGCCGATGCGGACACCGCCCGGCGGCCGGTTGGCGTGGAAATAGTTCAGCACGACGCCGATGCCGCTGTTCTCGGCGTAGTAGGATGTGGGAACGCCGCGGAGCTGCGGGTCGGTGAACTGCTGGCCGTGGATGGTGGTGCCGTTCAATAGGATCAGTTCGTTGTCTTTCGGGTCGGTGTTCGTGATTTCGCGAATCGTGAGCGCGCCGAAGAAGTTGCGGCTTTGGTAGATCGCGCCTTTCTGCGGAGCGAACAGGAAGTCCATGAGATCGAGGAAGAAAAATGCGAACGGCACGAGGGCGACAGCCAAGGCAATTCGTGGCCAGAGCCTGGAGGAACGCTCTGCTTGCTTGGTTCGACTCGATTCAGCGCTGGAGGCATGATGGGGTTCCTCTCGCGGAGCGGGAGGACTACTAGCTGAAGGGCTTCCCACGGCACGGGAAACGAGCGTCGAGAGAATGATGCCAACAGCGGCGACGGCGGCGATAAAAATGGCGATCTTCCACTCGGCGATCGTGTGGAAAACATGAGGCGCGATGAGGGAGACGGCGATCCCGCCAAGCGCGCCGCCGGCAGACATCATCAGGTAATACGCAGTCAGGTAGCGCGTGTGCGGCTTGAGGCGAGCGAGCTTGGCGTGGCAGAGCAGGCAGATGCCGAACATCGCGGCGAAGTTGACGAAGAGCGCGGTGCGGAAGCCGATCTTGATTTTCGGGCCTTCGCCCGGCGATTCGTCGGTTTCGGTGATGGGCGTTTCGTGGAATAGCTCGCTGGCCATGCGGAGGCAGCGTCCCGTGAGGCCCAGGTTGTAAAGCTTGATCGTGCCGACGTTGTTGTTTTTGTAGAGGGCACTGGTCGGGTAGATCGCGATCAGCGTGAGCGCGGCAATCGTGGCGGGATAATACCAGTTCGGCCGATCGAAGGCGATGATGAATGTGATCAGGTAGAGGGCGAGCGGAACGATCCAGAGCATCGGCACGACGGCGACGTCGGTCGAGATGTGGTTCGTCGTGGCCATCAGCACGATCGATGCGAACGCGGGCAGCAGAAGCCAGAGGAGGAAGTGGCCGGCGCTGGGCTCGGCGGCTTCATTTGGATTCACATCGGCGTGTGGTTCGATCCCCGCGACTGATTCGAGCGGAGGCTGGGGGCTCGGCTTTGCCTCGACCCCAAGCACCCGCGCGGCGGAGCTTGTGGCTCCCTCACCCTGCCCTCTCCCGGAGGGAGAGGGTTTAATAGCAGGCAGAGGCTGACCTGCTTTGGTTACGCGCCAGGCGGCGATGACACAAAATAGGGCGAACAACACAAAGCCGGCAGACCACAGGCCTGCCTGACCGGCCAGGTCGAACTTGCGCTCGAAGACGAACGGGTACGTCAATAAAGCCAACAACGAACCAACGTTCGACAGAGCGTAAAGCCGATAGGGAGTGCGCCCTGGAAACGAACGGGCGAACCACGCTTGCAGCAGTGGGCCGGTGGCCGAGAGTACGAGATACGGCAACCCAATCGTAATGGCGAGGATCATCAGGATCGCGCGCGTGGGATCGGCATCGCCACGCGGTTGAAGATTGGCGCCCGGCACCACTCTCAACACTGCGATCACGAGAATCGCGCCAATGAGCAGCACGACATGAACCAGCGCCTGCTTGCCCGGATGAAGCCAA
>CAZGMU010000116.1:1921-11719 GCA_964526975.1 uncultured Planctomycetaceae bacterium | reverse complement strand
ATCGTCGTCACCTGTGAACAATCCGGTCTTCGGCCGTTGTTTGCGATGCTCTGGCTGATACGACTCGAACTGGCGGTTGGTGACAGGCTGCGTCGCGATCGTAATATCACGAGTGATGGTAACGCCACGAACAGGCCGTTCATCCCATTCGCCCGACGCATCGCCCTGTTGGAAAGTGCCTGCTTTAATTGTGGTGAAAGCAGGTTTTTCCGAGTCAGCAGCCGCAACGCGGACAATGCCCGCAACTATAAAACCAGAAGTGATCCATGTGATCAGCGTGCAGAATAATAGACCCTGCTCACTACGATCCACGAGGAGAGTGTTGCTAAATAAGCTGCCAGATTTCAGCAAACGATTTTCCATTGGATATCCTGTCCATGGTAAAACTTCATCCGACTATGCTCGGCACCCACTACGATGCCGTAGCCTCCGCAGGCATTGGAGGCAAATCTGCGTATTGAAATGCCGCGCGAAAAGTCATTGAGTACAGTCTTGTATCTCAATAGCAGCCGGTCATTGAAATTCCAAGGCTCAATCTATTCTGTCAACATTCCATCTGGCAACAGTTTTTAGTTAAATGGAGGCCGTCCGGAAAAGAAAACGCATGGGTGCCACTCTACGCCGTTAACCCTTTTTCAAAAGAGGCTCACGCAGAGGCGCTAAGGCGCAAAGACAAGAATGAATGGAACCACAAAGGCACAAAGATCACGAAGAAGAACGAATGAGCAGGTCTGTTTTTACAGCCAATTCCAAAATCCTTCGTGCCCTTCGTGCCTTCGTGGTTCCATTCCTTACTCTGCGCCTTAGCGCCTCTGCGTGAGATTATCTTTCGTACAAGCCATTTGTGGAACCATAGTTTCCACAAATGGTTTGATTTGGAAAAGGGTTAACGGCGTAGAGTGGCACGCCCTGAGTCTGCGAAGGGCGTGGAGCTGTGCAGTTTGACGAACCACGTCCTTCCCAAAGCGTCAGGGCGTGCCATCCGAAATTTCCGGATACCCTCAGTTCATTGAGGATGTAATTGTGAAACCCAAGGAAGGCTCGTAGAATGGCGACGCATCAAACACGATTGTCGACCAGTTGGCCATACCGTGGGCTAGCATAGGCGGGAAAATGTCAGTCAGGCCATTTGCTGCGCTCGGGCTCGATTTTGGCACGGAGTCGGTCCGCGCGTTAATCGTCGACGGCGCGGGAACGGAGCTGGGATCGGCCGTCGTACGTTATTCGCATGGTCAAATCACGGAACAACTACCGACGAGCGATCAAAAACTGCCGCCCCATTACGCGCTGCAGGACCCCCAAGATTGGCTAGATAGCAGTGCTTCGGCCGTGCGCGCCGCAATTCGCAAAGCGAAGCGAAAGCCGGCCGACGTCGTTAGCATCGGCGTTGACTTTACAAGCTGCACGATGCTGCCCACGCTTGCCGACGGCGCCCCGCTGTGCCAGCTCAAGCAGTTTTCTTCGGAGCCGCTTGCCTGGCCCAAGCTATGGAAACACCACGGCGCCGGTCCGCAAGCCGAGCGTTTCAATGCGGTGGCGTCGCGTCGCAAGGAGCCATTTCTTAAAGATTATGGCGGCACGATCGGGCTCGAGTGGTTCTTCCCCAAGGTTCTTGAAACTCTCGAAAATGCGCCGCAAGTTTACGCCGCCGCCGATATTTGGTTGGAAGCAGGGGATTGGTTCGTTTGGAAATTGGTAGGCGGCCCCGCCGCGACACTGCCCCGTTCCACTTGCCAGGCCGGCTACAAAGCCCTTTGGTCAGGCGAGGCCGGTTACCCGTCCCCCGCCTTTTTCAAAGCGGTGCATCCTGAATTAGCGAATGTCGTTCGGGATAAAATGCCGGGTCAACTCCTCTCCCCAGGCCAAATAGCCGGGCATCTTACGTCAGAAGCGGCAAGACGGCTCGGGCTCGCGCCCGGAATTCCCGTGAGCGCGGCAACCATCGATGCACATGCAGGCGTTCCAGGCGCGGGAGCCGCCGACCCCGGTACTCTGGTAATGGTTTTGGGAACAAGCAGTTGCCATATGATCAATTCGCCGGCTCATCGTTGCGTGCCTGGCGTGGCTGGAGTCGTGGCAGGCGGTATCATGCCTGATTTGTTTGGTTATGAAACCGGGCAGGCTGCCGTTGGAGACGCATTCGACTGGCTCCGTAGGCTTGTCGGAGAAAAGAGTTTTACATCGCTCGATGCGGCTGCTCGGGAAATAGGCCCCGGCGCCGGTGGCGTGCAATGCCTCGACTGGCTGAACGGTTGCCGCACGCCGCTAATGGACGGCAACCTCCGAGGCCTATTCGGCGGCCTGGCTCTGCATCATCAACCGGCGCATTTGTACCGCGCCTTGTTGGAGGCATCGGCGTTTGGAGTGAAGTGGATCGTCGATTTATTGCGAGAGCACGGTGTGCCAGTAAAAAAGTTCGTCGCAACCGGCGGTCTGCCGCATCATAATCCGCTGCTCGTCGAAATCTATGCAGACGTTTTAGGCGAGCCCATCACCGTCCACCCCTCCAAACATGGCCCGGCATTGGGGGCCGCGATTCTGGGAGCCATCGCGGCCAGCGAACGTACCGGTTTTCGCAGCGCCGCTGTCGCGGTAAGAACAATGGCAGGAGTCAAGCCTGGCATGCCAGGCCGTGAGGGAAAAGTCGTTCGTCCGAATCGCGCCAACCGCGCCGCGTATTCAGCAGCGTATAAAGCCTATCGCGATCTGGCGGCGTCGTTTGCCCGAACGTAATCGCCTAGTAATAGATGGGTGTGATGGGCTTCCGAATAGTCACTCAAAACAAGCGATCCTGGTATTGCAACGCCAAGTCAAACCACGAAGAGTACCAAGAGCACGAAGGAGAAAGGACAAGAAATTCAGTGCAGATGCAATCGCTGCTATGAGAATGACAGCGAATCGGACAAGCGTGAATAAGAGGCTGGAAAAACGAACCTCATGTAATGCATCTAATCTCCAAATGCTAAACTTTTCGCCTTTCTTAGTGTTCTTCGTGTACTTTGTGGTTCAAGGAAGATATCGCTGTGTCACTTAACGAGTCTTTCTCGCCCATGAAATCGAAGGAACCTGATCCATGACCGGTTCGAAGAAAGTATATCTTATCGCCAGCGGAGACCTGCGTCTCTCTGCCAACCAGAATTGCTGGGCCGCGCAACACGATATGGAGCAGCGGCTATCAACCGCTGTCGCCAGAGCAGGTTACGAAGTTGTTCGAGCTCACCCTTACAAGCCAGAACAGAAGCACGGTTTCATTGCCTCGCAGCGGGAAGGAATCGAAGTATTCAAGACGCTCGATCCCACGGCGCCGCTAATCGTCGCGGAGGCGGTTTGGCAGTATTCGCATCATGTGCTGGCTGGGCTGACGACGCACCAAGGGCCCATTTTGACCGTTGCCAATTGGTCTGGAACCTGGCTCGGGCTGGTCGGCATGCTCAACCTCAACGGCTCGCTCACCAAAGCCGGCGTGAAATACTCTACGTTGTGGAGCGAAGACTTCACCGACGATTTCTTCACTGCAAAGCTGCGCGAATGGCTCGCCTTTGGAAAGTGTTGCCACGATGTTAGCCACGCCAGGCCGCTGGCCCAAATAAAGATCAACCCTGCCGCCGAAGAGATAGGCCAGCAACTCGCGCGGCAGTTACTGCGCGAGAAAGCCATCATGGGCGTTTTCGACGAAGGTTGCATGGGCATGTTCAACGCGATCGTGCCTGATCAGCTACTGCATCGCGCTGGCGTATTCAAGGAACGACTCAGCCAATCCGCCCTGTATTACGAAACAACCCAAGTGCGCGACGAAGAAGCGCTCGAGGTTCGCCGTTGGATCGAACAGCGCGGCATGCGTTTTCACGTAGGTTCCATTCATGAAACCGACCTAACCGACCAACAGATTCTCTTGCAATGCAAGATGTACATCGCCGCAGTGCGAATCGCCGACGACTTCGGTTGCGAACTTATCGGCATCCAATATCAGCAAGGCTTGAAAGATTTGCTGCCGGCGAGCGACCTTGTCGAAGGCACGCTGAACAATGCCGATCGTCCCCCGGTGTGGAGTCGAGACGGAAGTCGCGTGCTGTTCGAAGGCGAGTCACTTGTTCACTTCAACGAAGTCGACGAGTGTGCGGGCCTCGATGCGTTGCTCACTTATCGCGTGCAATCCGCGACAAGCCAGCCGGTGGAAACAACGCTGCACGACATCCGCTGGGGAGATCGCGATCGTTCCGGCACGGTCGATAATTACGTATGGGTTTTTCTGATCAGCGGGGCCGCCCCGCCCGCACACTTTATCGATGGCTGGGCGGGCGCTGAAGGATTTCGCCAGCCGGCGATGTATTTCCCCAACGGCGGCAGCACGCTACGCGGCATCTCGAAGCCAGGCGAGATCGTTTGGTCTCGGGTGTATGTCGAGAATGACGCGCTGCACATGGATTGCGGCCGGGGCCACGTCGTCGAATTGCCTCGCGAAGAAACCGAGCGGCGCTGGCAGGCCACCACTCCCCAATGGCCGATCATGCATGCCGTGCTGCACGGCGTCTCCCGCGACGCGCTGATGGCGAAGCATAAAAGCAACCACATTCAAGTGGTTTATAGCACGGATGAAACGGCGGCCGACTTTACGCTGCAGGCCAAAGCTGTCTTCGCGCGCGAGCTTGGGCTAAACGTAAACCTATGCGGCTGACGCCGCACATGCAGCCCAGTCTCTGCTCCACATCACTTGTCCTCGTGAATGCGCTTTAGATAAGCGGACGCCGAGTCGGCCATCGTCCGATCGCGAAAATTCTTAAGCCGATGAAATGTCAAAAGGTTTGCATCGTGAAAACGATACGCTCCCCCGACTCCGTCGTCGTAGGCGGTTCGTGAAGCAACAATCAAATCATTCCCTTCAAATAGCCAGTCGACATACTGGAAGGCATGATTCTCTACATCCGGATGGTAAAGCACGATGCTCCGCACCGTCCAATTCCGCAGGTCTGGTGAGCTTATCAAAGCCAACGTGTTGCGAGTGGCGGACGCACGCGTGCTGCGATGAAACTCCGGCGTATGGTTGCTGAGAGACCAATACAGCTTGGATTTCGGATCGTGGCGA
This sequence comes from uncultured Planctomycetaceae bacterium, assembly GCA_964526975.1. Lineage (GTDB taxonomy): Bacteria > Planctomycetota > Planctomycetia > Pirellulales > Lacipirellulaceae > JABDGM01. Next base: position 6,636 of record CAZGMU010000116.1, on the reverse strand, counting down.
ATCGTGAACTTCGTCGCTCCACCTGGAAAATCAATAAAGTCGTGCGCGGGATCAAACGTGGCTACCTTGCCATCGTCGCTCACGCGCACAATCGCCCCCTTGCCGCCCTCCGGGTTGTAGTCGACTCGCAGGATATTGACGACCTTGCCTTCGGGCGAGATGACCGCGTTTCCTTCCAGCCAGGCGTTGAATTTCCCGTTAAGCCACGCGGGATCGCGTGCAATGTAGTTGCTGAAAGTCCAATTCGAGGCCTGGAGCAAGTCGGCCTCGACGGGCGCGCTCATCATCATCGCACGGTAGCGAGCGCCCCACTTATCGCCGCCACTAGCGTCTTCAATCGCTCGCCAAACACGCCCGTTATGCACCACTACGGGAACCGGCGCTGTGTGATTTTCGCCTGCCCGAAGCAATCCATGCTCGGCATCGGTGGGCTCTGTCCATGTCTTGCCAGCGTCACGCGATCGCAGGATCACGACATCGCCATGATGCTTCGTCGTGCCTAATAAGTAGACGGCGTCATCAAGCGTAAAGATCGATGCCCAGAACAAGCCATTGAAGGTGTGAGTGTGCTGCCATGTTTTGCCTGCGTCTTCCGAGCGATAAAGTTGCGAGACTGCCGATGTATGCTCGGTCGAACCGGGACCGAACTCATCGTGTTTTGCCAGATAGATTCCCTCGCCAACGATAGCGATGCCGGGCGACCCCACGTACTTGCCTGTACTTTTGGGATAATGAGCAATGACCGTGCCTGGAACCGAAGAGCTATCAAGTTGCTGAGCGACGGCCGGTTCTAGGAAGACGAGCAAAAAGCCGAGTATTACCGAGCAAACAATAAGAATAGGGTCCTTCATGACTGCGACCGACTTGGGATTGAGGGAGGCGTGGGCGAATGTCTGACAAGCACGCTCGATCGGGATGACTCAAAAATAACTTCGGCAGATAGGATCCACCACGGAGACACGGAGGGCACAGAGAAGACAGAAATAGAGACAGAAGAACACGAATCGCCACGAATCTACGTTCATCCATCAGAATCAAGAATGAGACGGAAGTGGCCTTTTCTTTGATAGTTGATATTAGCGGAGATTCATGAAGATTAATGTTCCTATCCTCCTAGACCTCTTCTCTGTGCCCTCCGTGTCTCCGTGGTTATTCCGAAAATCGGGAAGTTATTCTTAAGTCGTTCCATAGTGTAAAATGGCCGAATGCATTTGAACACGGATGAGGCTGCCCCGACTTGCCACTCTTAGGTTTTTAACCGGATAATATTGTTTGGATACCAAGCTCATAAGATTCTAGTGGTTTGTCAGCTCTGATTGGATGGTAGCTGAATTCCCAAGAATTCGGTCCTTGGCCGTGTGGGTCGGACTCTGGCGGGTCCAGCTACACCCTCAAAATCGACTTTGACAGGCTACTAGAGAAGAAATTAGCACTTTCACCCCTATTGTTTGAATCGAAGACATAATGATCCATTCCAATCGATTTACAACTGTCGCCATTACTATTGCAGTCGTTTTACTCACTGGGCTTGCTGCACGTTCGGCTTTCGCGAACGAACAATCGCCAACAGTTAAACAGAAGTCGCTTCCCAACATTGTGCTCATTATCTCCGATGACCATGCCTGGACCGATTACTCGTTCATGGGACACAAACATGTTCGCACGCCGAATATCGATCGGCTTGCCGAACAGAGCTTGGTGTTTACGCGTGGCTATGTGCCGTCCAGTTTGTGTTGTCCGAGTTTGGCTTCGATTGTCACAGGGCTTTATCCGCATCAACACAAGGTTACCGGCAATGATCCACCGTTGCCGGCTGGCGCGCCACGCAAAGGTTTTTACCAATCCGACGCCTACCGCGAAGGACGCGAGGTGATGATTCAGCATTTGGAAGCGGTCCCCACGCTGCCGCGGCTGCTTGCCACGGCTGGCTACGAAAGCCTGCAAACCGGCAAATGGTGGCAAGGCAATTACCATCGCGGTGGTTTCACTCATGGCATGACCCGCGGCGAGCGACATGGCGACGACGGCATCGAAATCGGCCGTAAAACCATGCAGCCGATTTACGATTTCATCACCGAAGCACGTAAGAACGACCATCCGTTTTTTGTGTGGTACGCCCCCATGATGCCCCATTTGCCGCACAATCCACCGGAACGATTGCTCACGAAGTACAAAAGTCTTACGCCGTCGCTAGAAGTGGCCAAGTATTGGGCCACCGTCGAATGGTTTGACGAAACCGTGGGCGATCTAATGCATTATCTTGATGAGCAGAAGCTGAGCGACAACACGATCGTAATCTATTTGGCCGATAATGGTTTTATTCCCGATCCCAAGACCGGCCAGGCCAATAACCGCTCGAAGCAATCGCAATACGATGGCGGCCTGCGCACGCCGATCATGATCCGTTGGCCAGATCATGTGCAGCCACAGCGATCGGATTCACTTGCATCGTCTCTCGACATCGCTCCAACGCTGCTAACGATTGCTGGTCTTGAGCCAACGCCTGAAATGCCGGGTATCAATCTGCTCGACAAGCAGGCCGTTGCCGACCGCAAAGCACTTTTTGGCGAGTGCTTTACGCATAACCTGAAAGACCTGAACAACCCGGCCGCCAGCGTGCGCTTCCGGTGGATGATCGACGGCGATTGGAAGTTGATCGTGCCCGATAATACGAATGAGCCCAAGAGCCATCTTGAACTTTACAATTTGGCCGATGACCCAGACGAGCGGCACAACCTGGCCGAACACGAAAACCAGCGCGCTGAATCCATGCGCAAAAAAATCGACACCTGGTGGGCTGCCGATAAGTAGCGGCCAGGAGACAAACCGATGTGATTCGCACGCATTTAGCCCCCGGTCAATGACCGGGGGCCTAGCGATGCCCAACCCGACGCATCTGTTTCTCGTCTTGCCGCCGCCGCACCGACCAACGGCAAGCCCAACTACCCGCTTAAATCAGCTTTAACAGACTATTGAGCTAGGTGAGGGTGTCCGGGAATTCGAGCTGATGGGTGGCACGCCCTGACGCTTTGGGAAGGGCGTGGTCCGCCGAATGATACGCTCCACGCCCTTCGAAGACTCAGGGCGTGCCACCCGGAATTTCCGGACGCCCTCAGCCAGATTTAAGTCCTGCCCAAGAAACTCGCTTCAGAACGCCAACTCGTTTGGAAAATATTTTTTGATCAAGTCTTCGTAATAAGGCCGAAGCTCGGTCCAGTTGGGCGGTTGAGGGCTCTTGGAATAGAGGTCGTGGGGATTGAATGCGCGGACATGCCGCAGCATTTCGCGGTCATGATCGTCGCAGAGATAGTCATAAGCGTTTTCGCGGTGCCAGGCGTAGAACGAGTGGTACCGAATCATGTAGAGGGCCGGCTCGGGCAGATAGTTTTTGAAAACGTGGTAGAGGTACTCGTCGTGTCCCCACGACATTTTCACGTTTCGCAGGCCGCAGTTTTCCGAGTACTGACCGAGTCGCGTGTTGTAACGCGGATCGTGCGCATCTGGATTCGCGGCGAAGAATTCGTGATACACGATTCGCTCGTCGAAGCGGCAACCAACGGGGAACGTGTCGCCAACGACAGCCCATTGTGGCTCGCCGTAGAGGCAGAGCACTTTGCCCAGATCATGCACCAGGCCCGTTAGCACGAACCAATCTTCATGGCCATCGGCCCGGATGGCCTCGGAGGTTTGCAACAGATGCTGCAATTGATCAAGCTCGATGTCCGGGTCCGAGTCATCGATCAGCGTATTGAGGTAATCGAGCGCCTCGAAGATGCTCATGCGTCGCTGATTGAGGCCAAGGTACTTTTCCCGTTTTTCGCAAACAAACCCATATGTTTGCTGTTGGTGGTTTTGCTGGTAGAACTCCCGTACGGTGTCGCGCGCGGGATTATCGTAATTGCGATAATCCTCACGAGCTTTTATGCCGGGCGCCGGATAAACCTGCTCTTCGATGAACTCTTCCCAGGCCTGGAGTGCGCTCAGTTCGTTCGAGTTACCGTTGGTCGATCGATTCATGGTCGATTTATCGCTGGGGCAAATGTGGGATTCATCTGGCTGCTTCGAGCTTGTCATCTCAAGCCACCTTCCCTGCCCTGTCTCGATGGGAGAGGTGGGGGCATGTCCTATTATGAGTACGGATAAGCACCGGCCACAATCCCAGCATGTTGCTTGGCGCAAGTCACATTAGTATCTTCAGTTAACGAGTTGGAGTTCCCCGATTCAAAGTCCGGAGGCGGTTGTCCATGTCGCGATTGTTCGGTTGGTTGGCGTCGGTCGCTGTGATTGTGACGCTAGGGTGTCGAGGGGGCGAAAGCTCGGGGCCTGGCGTGATTCTGATGCGGTATAACCCAGGCAGCGAAAGCACCGAGCAACGCGAGAAAGGCTTTTTGGAAACGCTGGCGAAGGAGTTTCCACAAATCAAGGTGATCTCGTCTGACCAGTACGCGGGAACGACGCCGGAAGGAGCGCTCGATAAGGCAACCGATCTTTTGAACAAATATGGCGACCGGGCGGCCGGCATGTTCGCCGTATGCGAACCGAACGCGACGGGGCTGCTCGGCGCGCTCGAAAACAGTGACAAGGCAGGCAAGGTCAGGGCGGTGGTCTTTGATCCCAATCGCACGCTGATCCAGGGGCTGGCTGGCGGCAAGCTGGATGGAATCGTGCTGCAAGACCCGGTGACGATGGGGTATGAAGCCGTGAAGACGATGCTC
>CAZGMU010000116.1:0-1911 GCA_964526975.1 uncultured Planctomycetaceae bacterium | reverse complement strand
AGCGCGCGCAGCGCAACCTCGCCGTCAGCAAGGAAGCCGTGAAGACGATGCTGGCTCACCTCCAGGGACAGAAAGTTGAGAAACGCATTGTGACGGGGGTTTACGTCGCGACTCCCCAAAACATGGGCGAGGAGCAAATGAAGAAGCTGCTCGAGCCGGTTCAGTTTGACGGCGAAAGCGAGAAGCCGGCGGAGGTCAAATATAGGCTCGCGATCATTCCCAAGGGAACGACGCACGAGTACTGGAAGTCGGTGCATGCCGGTGCAGTGCAAGCTGCAAAAGAGGCCGGCAATGTTGAAATTTTCTGGAAAGGGCCGTTGCAGGAGAACGACACCGAAGGGCAAATCAACGTCGTGCAGGAATTCATCACGAAGAAGGTGGATGGGCTGGTCTTCGCCCCCCTCGATTCGCAGGCGCTCATTGCGCCAGTGAAGGACGCGCAGCGGCAGGGCATTCCCACGGTTATTTTCGACAGCGCGCTGGGCGACGAAAGCGTCGTTGTCAGTTACGTTGCCACCGACAATTACGAAGGCGGCGCGCTCGCTGCCCGGCGGCTGGGGCAGGTGCTCAACTCGAAAACCAATCCCTAGGCACTTAGAGCAACTTACCAAATTGCATTCCGCATTCGATCAAAGAACAAACGCGGTTTAGCGTCGGCCGCCAGGCCGAATCTCCCACTAACACGGCCCGCGCTACGAGAACGAATAAAGGTAATTTGCACCAAAGTTACTTCGCTGGTTGCAGGCCTAATTTGACGAGGTACTTGTCGGGCTCGCTCGTCAGCGCTTTTTCACAGCCTTCGCAACAGATGAAAACGTCGTGACCGGCCACGCTGATCTTTCTGGGTGCCCCCATCGATCCCAGCGGCTCGTCGCTGACAGGGCAGATCTTTTGCTTTTCAGCGAGTGCGCGATCGTCGACTGACAAGGACGCCAGGTTGGCTTTGATCTGTGGGTCGGCCATGTCGCTGCTTCCTGCTTTCGGGTCAACGGGCGCAGCTTGCTGCGGAGGAGCGAGCATGGAACCATCGCCGGCTTTCTTTGACTCGGTTTGCTTCGAATTGCAGCCGACGATGCCGAGGACGAGCGTGCAAGCCAGTATCGCGTAGCGTTTATTGCAAGAACTCATGGAGTGCCTTGTTCAGGTTTTTGTGAGTGCGTACGAACGCAAATTATAGCAAGATCGCTTCGCTGACGGCCAGATCGCGGAGGTAGGCCCGCTTATTCAACTTAATTGAGAATTCCGGGTGGCACGCCCTGACGCTTTGGGAAGGGCGTGGTCCGCCAAACGGTACGCTCCACGCCCTTCGAAGACTCAGGGCGTGCCACCCTACGCCGTTAGTATTTTCTATAGCCACAAAAAACACGAAAACCGCAAAAATCCAGATGCCTTTGGTGACTCTTAGCGTTTTTCGTGGCCAGAACTTAAAAAGCTCACGCAAAGGCGCTAAGGCGCGAAAGGATATGAAGTTCATTTACCACGAAGAACACCAAGATCACGAAGAAGGAGAAATGAGTACAGCCTTTTCACCACTTCTTCGAAGTTTCTTGGCGTCCTTCGTGTTCTTCGCGGTTCAATACTCTGCGCCTTAGCGCCTCTGCGTGAGACCTTGTTTGAAAAAGGTTAACAGCGTAGCGTACCACCCTACATTTGAATTCACGGACAGCCTCAACTTAATTTCGTGGCACGGAGTCGCAGGGCGTTGGCAACTACGGAGACCGAGCTGAAGCTCATCGCGGCGGCCGCGATCATCGGATTCAACAACGCCGACATGCCGAAAATCGGCACCAACACCCCTGCTGCCACCGGCACGCCGATCAAATTGTAAATAAAGGCAAAGAACAAGTTCTGGCGGATGTTCTGCATGGTTTTACGACTTAATTGGAAGGCCCGCACGATACCGCGAACGTC
>CAZGMU010000115.1:0-11785 GCA_964526975.1 uncultured Planctomycetaceae bacterium | reverse complement strand
CCCATTGCTTCGTCTGCCACCCCGAAAAAGAAGCCGAATACGCCGCCCTCTACGAAGCCAAATACGGCAAAAAACCACCGAAGCCAGAAACCGGAGCGGAAGAGGAAGCCAAAAACGCCACGCCAAAAACAACATAACGCAACGACCGTAGCTGAATTCGCAAGAATTCGGCCGCGAAACAACTAAGGGACGACTCAAGAGCCACTGTCTTATTTTCAAAATAACCACAGAGACACAGAGGGCACGGAGAAGACAAAAAGAGGAAACGAAGAGCACGAATCGCCATTCGCTGATGCTAGTAAATCAAAACACAGGAAGAGACGGAAATAGTCTTTTCTCGTTGTCAGTAGGAATTAGCGATAATTTAGTGTTCTGCCTCCCGTATTTCTTCTCTGTGTCCTCCGTGCCTCTGTGGTGAATCCCAATTACCGAAGTTTTTTGAATCGTCTCTAAGCCGAATTTTTGCAAATTCAGCTACATCGAAAAACAGTATCACAATCGCAACTAATCGCTCTCTCGCGAACAAGGAGGTTCCCAATGAGAGTTTCGGCCCAAGCAGCATTGCTCTGTGCGCTGGTTAGCTCCTGCGCGCTCGTTCTACCCGCCGCAGCAGAAGGCCCGGCAGGCGTGCGTATTGCCACCGCTGCGCCCGCCGCCTCTGGTGTGCCGGCCACCGCGCCTGCGCAGAAGTTCACATTCCTTCTCTTCTGGAAAGAGAACAACCCCACAACCCAAGCGATGCATGAAACGCTGAAGCGCGCCGTCGACGCTCGCTCCGAGCGGGCCGAGTGGATTTCCGTCAACGTCAACGACGGCTCGCAGCGCCCGCTCGTCGACCGCTACCGCGTTGAGCGCGCTCCGATGCCGATGGTCATCTGCGTCGCGCCGAACGGCGCCGTCACCGGCGGCTTCCCACGCCAGATCAACGACGCAGTGATCGAGAAGGCCCTCATCACGCCCGGCATGACCGAGGCCACGAAAGGGCTTCAGGACAAAAAGATCGTTGTCATCCACGCCAAGCGTGATCCGAACCTGGCGCTGCCGGCCGGTGCGGCCGGCTTCGTCGCCGATCCGTCGTTCAAAGACCGAACGATCGTCGTTAGCGTCGGCCTGGACGACCCGGCCGAAGCCCGTTTCGTCCGCGAGATGGAATTCAAACCGCAAGAAATGTCCGACTCGATGATCGTCGTCCTCGCCCCGCCGGGAGTGCTCGTCGGCAAGTACCAGGGCACCGTCGCGATGGAGCAAATCGCCACCGACCTCCACGCCGCCGGCAAGTGCTGCAACGATCCAAACTGCAAACACAACAAAAAGGGGCAATAGCCATGACGGCTAATAAACTGATTTGGAAGGAACTGCGCCAACGCCCCACGGCGATGGCCACGTGCCTGCTGGCGATCGTCCTGGGCGTGACCGCGCTCGTCGCGATCCGCAGTGTTACGATTTACTCCGAAAAGACCGTCGCCCAGCAGATGTCCGAGCTAGGAGCCAACATTCTCCTGCTGCCGAAAGAGGCGAACCTGCAAAGCTACTACGCGGCCGACGCCAACGGCGGCACGATTCCCGAAGAGTACGGCACGCAACTGCTGCTAGCCGATCTCGCGGGCGTCGAGCACATCGCGCCGAAGCTCAGTATGCAGACCGAGTGCAACGGCCAGAAAGTGACGCTCACCGGCATCCTGCCGCAAAGCGAGTTCGACGCCCAGGCCGAATGGAAGGGCATCCAGGCCTTCAACAAGTCGTGCGATAGTTGCAGCAAACGCGTCGTGCTGGACGACGGCAACTACACCGCCGCCGAAGGGCTCGCCAAGTCGCGCTTCGTCACTGAGATCGCCAAAGACGAAGTGATCCTTGGGGCCGACGCGGCGAAGTTAGTCGGCGCAACCGCCGGTGGCAAACTCACGCTGCTCGGCAAATCGTTCCGCGTCGGCGGCATCATGCCGTCCACCGGCACGCTCGACGACGGCCGCGTCTTCGCGCATTTGCACACCGTGCAACCGCTCGCCAAGGCGGGCGAGAACGTCAACGTGATCGAGATCATGGCCTGCTGTGAAGACGCCGCCGGGGGCCTCGTCGCAAAACTGCAAGAGTGTTTCCCCAACGCAAAGGTGCTCACGATCACCCAAGTCGTCGACACTCAAATCGCCGTTAACCGCTTGATGAATCGACTGTCGTATTTGTTCTTCGCGATCCTGCTCGTCGTGGGCATCGCCAGCATCGCCGGCACAATGTTCGCCAATGTCTCTGAGCGCCGTCGCGAAATCGGCACGCTAATGGCCCTCGGCGCAACGCCCGCCTTGATCACGCGCCTGTTCCTCGGCAAAGCTTTGCTCATCGGCATCTGCGGCGGCGCGCTGGGCTACGCCGTCGGCACGCTGCTCGCCGTCTTTCTCGGCCCGAACTGGGCCGGCGTCGCCGTCTGGCCCGTTCCGTCGCTCGCCGGCGTTTCGCTCGTATTGGCCGCGGCCGTCGCGCTCGTTTCCAGTTACCTGCCAGCTCGTCGTGCGGCCCATATCGATCCTTGTCTCTGTTTTCGTGAGGTCTAAACCATGTTCCGATTGCAAGAAGCAACCAAGTGCTACGGCCAGCCAGGACGAGAAGTCGTCGCTCTCGCGCCGACCACGCTGGAAATCTCCCGCGGCGAGTTCGTCGCCATCGTCGGCGCGAGCGGCAGCGGCAAAACCACGCTCCTGTCGATGCTCGGCGGCATGCTCGCCCCCACCAGCGGCAAGGTTTGGCTCGGCCGCGAGTCGCTCTACGACGGCAGCGTGACCGACCGCGCCCACGTGCGGCAACACAAGCTCGGCTTCGTGTTCCAGACGTTCAACCTGATTCCCTACCTCTCCGCGTTGGAGAACGTGCAGGTTCCACTGATGCTCCGCGGCGCTACGTCGGAAGCCGACCACCGACGCGTCGTCGAGCTACTGGAAAAAGTTGGCCTCCAGTCTCGCATGCACCATAAGCCGAGCGAACTCAGCATCGGCCAACAACAACGCGTGGCTCTCGCTCGCACACTGGCGAACGACCCGGCCGCCATCCTCGCCGACGAGCCGACCGGCAATCTCGACCCCGAAACGCGCGAGCAAGTGCTCACGTTCTTGGAGCAATTGCAGCACGAAGGCCGCACCGTGATCATGGTCACCCACGACCCGGCCGCCGCCTCACGCGCCACCCGCGTGATCAAGCTCCGCGACGGCGCCGTCATCTCCGACACGCCGAGCATCCGCGCCCACGTGGCATAAAACGCACGTATAAGCTTGGGGGCCACTGCTGGCTTGTCCAGCAGTGCTAAGTGAATGCCTTTACCTTGCTGTTTGAGGTCTTCTTCGTGGCCTCCAACCGCAAGGGCTTGGCAGCGAGAACACTGCTAACAAGTTAGCAGTGGCACCCTACGTCGTTAACCCTTTTTCGAATCAAACCATTCGTGGAACCATGTTCTACGGTTGGCATGGACGAAAGATGATCTCACGCAAAGGCGCTAAGGCGCAAAGGTAAGAATGGATGGAACCACCAAGGCACGAAGGACACGAAGAATTTGGGAAGTGGCTGTAAAAAAGACCTGCTCATTCCTCTTTCTTCTTCGTGATCTTCGTGCCTTCGTGGTTCAATTTCTCTGCGCCTTAGCGCCTCTGCGCGAGATCTTTTTAAGGTTAACGGCGTAGAGTGGCACCCTTGCTCACCATCCAAAGATCAAGCCACGCCTTGTCATTCAGCCCGTGAGTAGACACAACAGCAACGGCCGTACACAATTCAAGTGTCGCCCGTTGCTGCTTGTTTCCTCGGTTGTTGACTGATTCATGTCGCGTTTGGCCACCCCTCATACTCTCCTGATCGCCGTGGCCGCCTGCGCGTCTCTCGCCGCTGGCACGCTCGCCTGGGATTGGTATCGCGTCGTTCCGCCAGATGTCGTGGCGGATGCCCAATACGTCGGCCGCGAAACCTGCATCAAGTGCCACCAGCAACAATACGACCTGTGGCACGGCTCCGACCACGACCGTGCCATGGACTACGCCACCGAAAAAACCGTCCTCGGCGACTTCAACGACACCAAGTTCGAGTACCAGGGCGTTACCACTCGCTTCTTCCGCCGCGACGGCAAGTACATGGTCAACACCGAAGGCCCCGACGGCCAGCACCACGACTACGAAGTAAAGTACACCTTCGGCGTCCGCCCGCTGCAACAATATATGGTCGAGTTCCCCGACGGCCGCGTGCAGGTGCTGCGCGAATCGTGGGACGTCAACAAGAAGCAGTGGTTCTACGTCACGCCGCCCGATGTCACCGACGAGCGCATCCTTCCCGGCGACCCGCTCCACTGGACCGGCATTGCTCAAAATTGGAACACCACCTGCGCCGACTGCCACTCCACAAACGTCCACAAAAACTACGACCCCAAAACCGATACCTATAAAACCGACTGGCACGAGATCAACGTCAGTTGCGAAGAGTGCCACGGCCCCGGCAGTGTTCACGTCGACCTGGCCAACCGCTGGTCCCCGTTCTGGGATCGCAAAATCGGCTACGGCCTCCCCGCGCTCAAAGACAAGAACCAGAACGTGCAACTCGAAACGTGCGCCAAGTGCCATGCCCGCCGCTACCAGGTCCACGAAGACTTCCGCCCCGGCCATCCTTTCATGAACCATTACGAGCCGGTTCTGCTGGGCCAGTCGCTCTACGAACCAGACGGCCAAATCCTCGACGAAGTCTACGAATACGACTCGTTCCTCCAAAGCAAGATGCATGCCAACCACGTGCAATGCACCGATTGCCACGACCCCCACTCGCTTAAGCCGAAGTTCGAAGGCAACGCCCTTTGCACCCAATGCCACATCCCCCACAACCCGGCCAAGTTCGATACCCCGGCCCACCATCACCACGAGCCCGGCACGCCCGGCGCGATGTGCATCAACTGCCACATGGCCTCGCGCACCTACATGGTCATCGACGAGCGCCGCGACCACAGCTTCCGCGTCCCGCGACCAGACCTCTCCGTCGAGCTCGGCACGCCAAATGCCTGCAACAAGTGCCACACCAAGCCAAGCGAAGGGCCGCAGTGGGCCGCCGATGCGATCAAGAAGTGGACCGGCAACAGACCCAAGCGCGATCCCCACTGGGGCCCCGCCTTCAAGGCTGCCCGCGAAAGCAAACCCGAAGGCGAAAAGCTGTTGCTCGATCTACTCGCCCGCAGCACCACGCCGCCGATCGTCCGCGCGACCGCCATTGAGCTGCTCGCCAACTACCCGTCCAGCGCCAGCATTGCTGCCCGCCGCGCCGCGCTGCACGACCGCGACCCACTCATCCGCCTCACCGCCGTGCAGGTCATCCCCGCCGACAATCCGCAAACGCTACAACTCGACCTGGCGGATGCCGTCGACGATCCGATCCGCGGCGTCCGCATTGCGGCCGCCACGCGCATGGCTCAACTGCCGCTCGACCGCCTTACCGATACCCAGCGCAAGGCCTTCGAGCGGGCCATGATCGAGTTCCGCGAAAGTCAGGAACTATCTCTCGACCACGCCGGCGCCCACCTAGTCCTTGCCTCCCTCGCCCGCCAACATGGCCGCATCGAAGAAGCGATCCAGCACCTCGTCGACGCCATCAAGCTCGAACCGTATCTCGCCGGTTCCCGCGCCGAACTGGCCTCCCTCATGCAAGAGCATGGCGGCGAAGCAGCCGAAATCAAACGCCTCCGCACCGAAGAAGCCGACCTCGTCGAGCGCGACTCGAAGCTCGCCCCAGACAACGCCGACATCTTCTACCGCCTCGGCCTCCTCCGCTACACCCTCGGCGACTACGACCAAGCCGAAGCCGCCTTCCAAACCGCCTGCGAAAAATCCCCCCAGAACTACGACTATCTCATGGCCCTGGCGCTCCTCCAAGAAAAACGGTTCCTGGAAGCCGGCGACGAAAAACAATTCAACGCCGCTGCGGAAACCCTCAAAAAGATGCACGACCTCAACCGCAACGACATCCGCGCGAAGCAGATCTTGGAGCGCCTGGTAGCAGCCTGGCGCGAAAGAAATCCGCAAACCAAGCCGGCCGAACCCAAAAAGTAGCGCGGGTGCTTCCGCACCCGCGAAGCCATAGCACGGACTTCAGTCCGTGAGGGTGTTATCTTTGTTGACGGACTAGAGCAACTTACCAAATTGCGTTCCGCAGTGGATCAAAGAACAAGCGCGGTTTAGCGTCGGCCGCCAGGACGAATCTCCCACCAACGCGGCCCCCCCGGCGAGAATAAATAAAGGTAATTTGCTCTAAAATCCGTCCCACGAAGCATATCCCCACCGCCGAGCCGAGACGACTCGGCTATATAGCCCGGCCGTTCCGGCTGGCAGAGCGGGTAGCACCAACAATCGGCCGCAATAACCACCACCTCGCTCCGGTCAACACGGCCAAATATCGGTGCGGCGCAGCCGTGCGAGGCGATTCGGTGCCGTCTTTCACCTAACGTCGTGTCGTCGTGGTGGTCCGTATTTCGTGACTCCGTGACCCTCGCGATTTGCCCTCTCTCCCGGTAAGTTGCCCAATCTTTACCGTCCCCTGCGGAAACCGAGCGACCAAATCAAGCTCTCCTCCCAACGCCTCGACGATCTTTTGCAGCGTCGATATCTGCATATCCGATTGCTTCTCCAGCTTGGCTAGGCTGGGTTGCTTGATGCCGATAACCGCCGCCAACTCCCGCTGGCTTTTCCCGGCCAACCGGCGCAGCTCGCCGACCGGCAACTCCGCCAGTAGCTCTTTGGTCCGAGCCGCTGCCCGATCCCGTGTCCGCTTGGTCGTCGTCCGCTTCACCAATTCGTCGAATGACTTCGCCATCTTACTTGCCCTTTCTCTTCTCCTTGCTCGCTTCTAAATGCGTATCGTAAAGCGCATCTGCCTTTGTGATTAGCTGCTTGTAAAACTGCTTTTGCCCAACGCCAGACTTGTCGCCGCCTACGAGCAAGATCGCCTCTCGTTGCGGATCGAATGCAAAGGCAACCCGCAGGACTTCGTCCTTGGTGTCTGCCCGCAATTCTTTCATGTTTGTGTGCTTGGAGCCTTTGAGCGTATCGGCATGGGGCCGGGAAAGCCGCGGCCCCGACAGCTTCAACAAATTCACCTTGGCGATGATTTCCGCTTGGGCATCCTCGCTCAACTCGGTGAACCAGCCATCAAACGTATCGGTCGAAGCAACGCTCCACATCCAAGGAATGATAGCTTATGGGCTATCACTTGTCAATAGCCTGCAAGCTATCGAATGAGGCAGGAGGACAGGGACCGACTTCCGCTACTTCCGCGGCCGAATCAACCACGCAAAGAACGCCCCGCAACCCAAAAGCAGCCAGGAGAGCCAACCATCGTTGTCCGTCATCGAAAGGCCGAGCACCGTGATGATCAGCGCAAATACCGACGCCCCCAGCAGCGCGCCAATAAACCGGGCACCGTGCCAATCATATTGCTCGCCTTGCGAGCGAGCCTGGTACGCGCGCCCAACAACGGACGACGGACGACTGACAACGAACAAAATCCAAAGTGGCCAAAACTGGGTAATTGAACATAAGTCCACTATCTGCTAACCTCACGTCATAAAACCCGTAATGCGACCGGTCCACCCCTTGCAGGAAGCAACCGTCTGGCTAACCCTTTGAAAGCTTAACGCCGTGCCATCCACTCTCAACGATCAATTCGTCTGCGCTCCCGCTGCGCGCCTTCCTCAGCCCGCAACCCGGCGGCCGAGGGTGCGCAAAATTACGGGGGAGAGTTTTGCGCACCCTCGTACTTTCCGCGGAATTGCCAGGGTGCCATGCCCACGGCTTTGCGTGGGCATGCTGAAATATTGCCAAAACATGGCCACTCCGAGCAGTGGCCATGGCACCCGAAGGCTCATTCGTCGTGCAGAGATGAATAGGTGGTCCTCCTCCGTCCCGATCGGTGCTGCCAGGGCTAGCGTCCACTTTGCGGCCTCCCGACTGGCGAGTACACGTCTTTCCCCGGTCGCGTCGATAAGCGCTTTAGACCATTGCGCGCCCAAGGATAGTGCCCGCGGGTGGATCCTGCCGATCGATGACCCCACCACTGCGAACCGGAAAGGATTCCGGATGCTCACTCCTGCCACTGCAGTTTTGTGTAAGTGTTCCCGCTCGTTGTTTGCCTACAACGCGCCCGGGCAGCTTGCGCTCGGCCTCACCATTGGGATGGTCATTGGGCTTCTACCCAAAGGCAATCTCCTGGCCCTGACGTTTTGCCTGCTGCTGTTCTTCGTGCGCTGTAACAAAGCCGTCGGCTTTGCCGCCGCGATTGCATTTTCGTTCGTTGGCCCGTGGACCGATTCGTTCGCCCGTCGGCTCGGCAGCATCGCCCTCGACTACGGGCCGCTGCAGGACGCCTACGCCTCGGCGTTCAACCTGCCGCTCGGCCCGTGGATTGGCTTCGACAACACAGTCGTCATTGGCTCACTACTTGTAGGTCTCTACCTGGCCTATCCCGTTTATTGGATAACGAAACTGTTCTTCACCGCGATTCGGCCTACGCCGACGGAGGCCATGCCATGAAGAAGTGGCTCTGTTGGCAATTCGTGTTACCCCGTGCCGTGGCCGTCGTTGTGACGATGTTGGCTGCGCAGTACGTGCTCGGCATCGTCGCCCGCTCGATCGCCATCCAATCGGGCGAAGCGCTGACCGGTGGCCAGATCGAAGTCGACCATGCTCGCGTCTCGCTTGGCGCTAAAAAAGTGGTGCTGAGCGGCATACGCGTCGCGGCCAGTGCGAAGTCATCGAAAAGCGTCTTGGAAGCCGATCGCTGCGAGCTGACATTTTCCGCCGACCGCGCGCTCCACAAGCAGGCCGTTATCGAAAGTGGCCGGGTGAGTGGACTGCGATTCAACGGCTTCGATGAAACCACAAACGCCGCCGCGACAGCGACGGCCGACTCGAATGCGGTTGGTTGGTTTAAGAGGGATGTTGATGCAGCGGCTCAGAAGTGGCTCGAACGCCTGAACAGCCAGTTGACGCTCGACGCGGTGGACGACTTCGCCTCGGTTACCCGCGCCGAAACCTTTTGTGCCAACTGGTCGAAGCAATCCCCCGACCTCGAATCGCGCCTGCAAGAATTAGACACGCGCGCGGCGGAATTGCAGCAATCAATCGAGACGGCCGAAGCCAATCCCTTGCGCAACGAAAAGGCGCTCCAAGACCTGCGACAGAAAATGGCCGACGTGCAACAGGAATTCACCGCCTTGCAGGCCGAGATCGACAAGCTGCCCGATGTGCTCGAGGCCGGTCGCCGCACGATCGTGGCCGCTCGCCGGCAAGACGATGAAGCCGCCAGCAAGCGGTTGCACGTGGATGCCGTCGAGGCCAATTCCCTTTCGGCCTATTTGCTCCAAGACGAGGCAACTCGGCAATTGAACCAACTCGTGAGTTGGGTCCGCTGGATGCGCGAGACCACACCGGCCGACTCGAAAACGGTTCGTGCGACCCGTGGCGAAAATGTTCTCTTCGCCGGCTGCCAGCCAGAACCAGGCCTTCTGATTCGCTCCTTGCAATTAGCCGGATCGATCCGCCTCGCGGGCCAACCGATCGAACTACGCGGAGTTTTGCTGGACCTGGCCTCCACGCCGCGACTCCACAACGCGCCAACGCGGCTCCACCTCGTTGGCAGCGGCTCATGTCCGTTGGAAGTAAAAGCCACGATCGATCGCACTCGGGCGATCCCACGCGACGAATGGATTGTCGATTGCCAGGGCATTCTGCTGCGCGGCATGACGCTTGGCAAGGCGAACCAGCTTGGAATCTCGTTGGCCCCGTCGGTCGGCACGATTTCGATGAGCCTCTCCGCCGACGGCGACAAGCTCAACGGCGAAGTTCAGATCGTCCAACAGCGAGTGCAGATGACGCCCGCCTACCAGGGAAACGGGGGCGAAGCCCTCACCGCGGCCATGAGCGACACGCTCGGCAGCGTCAGCTCGATCGCCACCCGCCTCTCGCTCGGAGGAACCATCGAGCAGCCCACTTGCACGCTATGGTCGAACCTGGGAACCGCCGTGGCCGAGTCGGTCGAGCGGGCTGTCCGACGCACGGGCGATCAGCATGCGAAAGCGCTCCTGGCCGAGGCAGGCCGTCGTGTCGACGAACGCCTGACCGACGTGGACCGACAGTTGGCCGAACGGCAAGCCGAGTTTGCCAGCAAGACCACCGCGATTTCAGCCCGGCTGCAAAAGATCGCGGCCAACGAGTCGCCCCGCTATCGGATTTCAGCCGAGAAAGGCGGCCGACGACTGCCGAGCAACTCGTTGTTCCGCTAGACTTGGTGAGGCGGTTCTTAGGCACTCTTGCAACTCCCTCTTCCTTCGTGAGAGACGGGGTGAGGGGCTACACTGTGAACCCTTTTCCGAATCAAACCATTCGTGGAAACATGGTTCCACGGTTGGCTTGGACGAAAGATAATTTCACGCAAAGGCGCGAAGGCGCAAAATAAGAATGAATGGAACCACCAAGGCACGAAGAGCACGAAGAATCTTGAAAATGACTGTAAAAAAGACCTGCTCATTCCTCTTTCTTCTTCGTGATCTTCGTGTACTTCGTGGTTCAATTCCTTACTCTGCGCCTTAACGCCTCTGCGTGAGCCTCTTTCGAAAAAGAGTTAACGGCGTGGGGCGAGGGGACTTGCAACTGGTTTCGTTAGCCTGCCGCATCGTTTTCACGAATGGTCTGGTGTCTGCTTCACGAGGTTTATACATGCCGAAGTTGGGTGTGATTTTCGATATGGATGGTGTGTTGGTCGATTCGTATCAACCCCATTACGAGAGTTGGGCACAGATGTACGCGGAACTGGGAGTCACGTATACCGAAACTGAGTTCGCCGCCGACTTCGGCCGAACCAGCCGCGATATCCTCCGCCGCCGATTCGGCGAAGACTATCCGCTCGAAAAAATTCGCGCATTCGACGATCGGAAGGAAGCCCTCTACCGCGATATCTTGCGAGACCACTTTCCCGCCATGGACGGTGCCGTTGAGCTCATCGAGTCGCTCGCGGCCGACGGATTCTCGATTGCAGTCGGTTCGTCGGGCCCGCCGGAGAACATCGCGCTCTGTTTGGAGAAACTAGGGCGCGGCGATAAGTTCGCCGCGGTCGTGACCGGCGCCGATGTCACACGCGGCAAACCAGATCCGCAGGTGTTCCAGTTGGCTGCCAGCCGGATGGGAGTGTCGCCCGAGTCGTGCGCGGTCGTGGAAGACGCCATTCACGGCGTCGAAGCAGCCAACCGTGCGGGGATGACTAGCATTGGGATTACAGGGACGACCGATCGCTCGACGTTGTCGCCGGCTAAGTTGGTCGTTGATAGCCTGGGGGAGTTGTCGCCAGCTTTGATTCGCAACCTCATTTCGAGCCAGCCTACATAGCCAAACCTTAGGAGACGCCCGCAAGCATCGCCCAGATTGGGCCTTTTGCCTCGCCATAACCTGTTGACAGATGGCTGGTTGCAGTTGCCCTGTCTGGTGGGGATGGAATTGCGAAAATTGGTTATTGCCAATTATCATTTTCGTCAAGATTGGTTAGACGTTTTTGGAGGCATTCGATATACTTATCCCTCGTGTGTTCTTTTCCCGAATGGGTTGGTGGCTTTGTAGGACGCCAAGACAGTCGTGGAAGTTTGGTGCAGCCGCTTTCGGAAGGCCGGCCTTGAAGAGGCCCGCCACAGGTGAAGCCGGCTCTGTGTTTTGGAGTTGCGCACGATGAAGCTGTATGTTGGCAACCTTTCCTTTTCGACGACTGAGGAAACGTTGCAGGCAGAGTTTGGGGCCCA
>CAZGMU010000114.1:3757-11860 GCA_964526975.1 uncultured Planctomycetaceae bacterium | reverse complement strand
GTTCAGCGGCCTGCGCGACGACCCCAGCATCCACCTCCGCAAGTTCTTCACCGAGAAATACGACGAGATGGTCCTCGTCCGCGACATCAGTTTCAACAGCATGTGTGAACACCATCTGCTGCCGTTTACCGGCGTCGCGCATATCGGTTACGTGCCGAATGGCAAAGTCGTGGGGCTCAGCAAGTTGGCCCGCGTGGTCGAGAGCGTCCCGCATCGCCCGCAGGTGCAAGAGCGAATGACCGAGCAAATCGCCAACCTGCTGATCGAAGAGCTAGATGTAAAAGGCGTGGCCGTCGTGATCGAAGCGTCCCACTCCTGCATGACGATCCGCGGCGTCCGCAAGCCTGGCAGCATCTGTGTCACCTCGGCAATGAAGGGCCTCTTCCGCTCGAACCTATCCAGCCGGTCGGAGGTGATGAACCTGATTTATGGAGGCAGGAAGTAGAGGGGGAGAGTGGGAGATGGGGAGGCACCAATGGCAAACGTGTTGCGTGGCGACCTCCCCCTCTCCCCTCCTCCCCCTCTCCACTACCCATGGGCCTACTCGCACAATTCCTCCTCCGTCTCGCCTTCGGCCTCGCGGTCGGCATGGGCATCACGTCGTCGCGAAAAGTAACGAGCGGCTTCTTTCGCAACCACCTGTACGTGACGCTCGGCCTCACAACGCTCGCAGCGATGGTCCTCGCCCGGATCGCGCCGGTCGAAATGTGGATCGCCATTGCCGCAGCGGCCGCCAGCTACGTCGGCTCGGCCGCGTGGCTCTATGAAGCCAATCGGTTTGGCAAGCTGATGATCTGGCTCGTGGCCGCCTGTTCGATCGTAGCTGCGGTGTTGCTGCCATCGGCCGCCAGCGCCGCGCACCTGCCGTGGTGGTCGGCGCTGAGCGTGGGCACGTCGGGGCTCGTGCTGGGACTTGTCTTCGCGTCAATGCTCTTGGGCCACTGGTACCTCAACGCGCCAGGCATGGAAATCGCGCCGCTCCAGTGGTTGATTGTCGCATCGGCGGGCGCCATCGTGTTGGAGATGATTGTCGCGGGAATTGGCCTCGCCGCAGTTGTTTCTCAGCAGCCTGATATTACGGTGGGGTGGCTGTTGTTTGTATTATTGCGTTGGTCGTTCGGGCTGTTCGGCGTGTTGGCGCTGTTGTGGATGGCCCGGCGAACGCTCGAAATCCCCAATACGCAGAGCGCGACCGGCATTCTTTACGTTGCCGTTCTAGGCGTTTTCATCGGCGAACTCACCGGCCTGCTACTGTCGGCCGAGAGTGTTTACCCACTATAATGCAAGTAGGTTAAAGCCTCGCGAGCCGAGCGAGGCCTTCGAAACGCTCGCCAACATGAACATTGCAAAAGCCCCTTCCGGCTGAAGGGCCTACTTCCCGCCTGTCGATGAATGTTACGTACCACTGCCCCAGTTGCAGACGCGCGGAACGGCAAACCGTGACCGCCGATACCCGTACGCTCGAATGCGCCAACTGCCACCAGCAGATCGCGGTTCCCGCGGGTGCGATTGAGGGTCGCCAGATTCACCGCTGCCTCGTCTGCCCCAGCCGCGACCTGTATGCCCGCAAGGATTTTCCGCAACGCCTGGGCGTGGCCTTCGTGGTGTTCGGTTTTATCTTGAGCACGATTGCGTACGCCAATTACTACGTTTTGTTGTCGTTCGCGATCCTGTTCGTCACGGCGCTTGTCGACCTCGTGCTCTACATCGTAATGGGCGAGTCGCTCACCTGTTACCGCTGCAACGCCCAATACCGTGGCTTCGAGGAAATCGAACGCCACGGCGGTTTCGATTTGGAAACACACGAACGCTACCGGCAGATGGCAGCGCGATTGAAAGAGGAACCTCAAACGGCCAATCAACCTCAAGAAGCGACTCGCTGAGCCCTTTAAGACATAAGGAACTTTTCTTGAACCGCTAATGGCCGCTAATAAGACGCTAATGCTTCAAACCACCCTTTTATTAGCGTCTTATTAGCGTTCATCAGCGGTTAAAACACATTTCGTATTTGTGTCTTCGCGCCTTGGCGCAAGACCTAATCTCGTTCTCTCGTCGAATGGACCCAGATCAGCAGCGAATTGAAGAGGACCTGCGCGGACTCGTGCAAGGCGAGGTTCGCTGCGATGACGTTTTCACGCAGCTCTATTCCACCGACGCCAGCATCTACGAGCTGCGGCCGCTCGGCGTCGTTCGGCCCCGCTCGGTGAGCGACGTGGTCGCGATCGCGCGCTACGCGGCCGAAAACCATGTGCCGATCCATCCGCGCGGGGCGGGCACCGGTCTGGCTGGCGAGTCGCTCGGCCGCGGGCTCGTGGTCGACTTCTCGCGATATTTCCGCCGGATCGTCGCCGACGAGGGGGGCCGCGTTCGCGTGCAGCCCGGTATGGTGTTGGAAAACCTCAACCGCTATCTCCGGCAGAGCGGCCGGCTGTTTGGCCCCGACCCGGCCACGCGCAGCGTCACGACGATGGGGAGCGTCGTTGCGATCGACGCCGGCGGCAGCCATTGGCCCCGCTATGGCTCGGCCCGCCACCATGTGGAAGAATTGCAAGTCGTGCTGGCCGACGGCACGATGCTTCGCGTTGGTCAGCACGCGCTCAATCATCTGGCCAATGGCGCGCTCCACAACGAGGGGCATGAAGACCGCGTTGAGGGTTTGGTCGACTCGGTCCACAGCCTCATCAAACGTCATCTAAAGACGATCGAAGATCGCAAGCCGCAAAGCCTGGTGAATTGCAGCGGCTACCGGCTCGACGACGTCGTGAGTGATGGCCATCTCGATCTCGCTCGGCTACTCGTCGGTAGCGAAGGCACGCTTGCCCTCATCACCGAAGTGACGGTCAGCGTCGATCCGCTCCCGCTCCACCGCAGTTGTGCGCTCCTGCTCTTCGAAAGCCTCGATCAGGCCGCCCACGCGGCGCTAGAGATTGCCGCGCTGCAACCGGCCGCCTGCGACCTCATGGATCGACGCCACTTGAGTCTCGCGCGCGAGACAGACGTACGTTACGAGTTGTTGATTCCCGGCGAAGCCGAAGCGGTGCTCCTCGTCGAGTTTCATGCCGATAGCCGCGACGAGCTGCGGCACAAACTCGACGAGCTGGTCGAACTGGTGCAATTCAATCTGGGCCTCGCGGCCGCGTCGCACATTGCCGAAGACGAAGCCGACTTTCAGCTTTATTGGGGGCTCGCCCAGCGTTTCGTGCCGACGCTCCATCGCATGCAAGGCTCGTCACGTCCCACGCCATGCATCGAAGACATCGCCGTGCCGGTCGCGGCGCTCCCCGTTTTCTTGCGCCATGTGCAAGACACACTCAAGCACCTCCAGGTAACCGCTTCCGTCTTCGGCCACGCTGCCCAAGGACAGTTGCACATCCGCCCATTTCTCGACATGCGCTCCGACGACGACATCCGCACGATGGAATCGCTCGCCGCCGAGATGTACGAAAAGGTTTGGCTGCTCAACGGCACGATCAGCGGCGAGCATGGCGACGGCCTCAGCCGCACTCCCTTTCTCGCGCGGCAATACGGCCCGCTTGTCAATGTGTTTCGCGAGTTGAAGCAAATCTTCGACCCCCATGGCATTCTGAACCCAGGCAAGATTGTCCCCATCGCGCCGACCCGGATGACGCAGCACATCCGCTCCTCGGGCGTTCATTTGGCACAACCAGAGACTAACGTCGCCACAACCGCGTCAACGGAAAACGGCCAGCCGCCGCGATTGTTCGAGCTGGAACTGTCGTGGACGCCCGAGGAAATCGAATCGTCGGCCCGCACCTGCAACGGCTGCGGCATTTGCCGCACGATGTCGCCCGATACGCGAATGTGCCCGATCTTTCGTATGAACCCGCGCGAAGAGGCCTCGCCGCGGGCGAAGGCGAACATCGTGCGCGGCCTCCTCTCTGGCAATCTGCCCGGCGACATGCTGCTGCAAGACGTTTGCAAGGAAGTGGCCGACCTCTGTGTCCACTGCCACATGTGCCGCCTCGAATGCCCGGCCAATGTCGATGTGCCCAAGCTGATGCTCGAAGCCAAGGCCGCGTATGTGAACACCAATGGCCTCAAGCTCCACGATTGGCTCCTCACACGAATCGATACGCTGGCCGCGCTCGCCGGCCGGCTTCCCGGTATCGCCAATTGGGCGCTGCGCCACCCGCAGATGCGGTGGCTCTTGGACAAGTTCGTGGGAATCGCTCAGGGGCGCAAACTTCCGCTGCTTGCCCGCCGCAGCTTCCTGCAACACGCGGCGATGCGCAGGCTTCACCTGCCGATTCGCACGTCGGCCGAAAAGGTCGTGTATTTCGTCGACACGTACGCCAATCATTTCGATACGCAGCTCGGCGACGCGTTCGTCGCCGTCATGCGGCACAATGGTGTATCGGTTTTCGTTCGCCAGGACCAGGCGCAGGCCGGCATGCCGATGATCGCCGCGGGCGCGATCGATCTGGCCCGGGAGGTCGCGGTTCGTAATGTCGCGGCGCTGGCAGAGTCGGTGCGCCAAGGTTACACCATCGTCGCTACCGAGCCCTCGGCCGTCCTCGCCCTTACGCACGAATACCCTTTGCTGCTCGACAACGACGAAGATGCTCTCGCCGTCGCCCAGCACACGCAAGAGGCTTGCCACTATCTTTGGCAAATGCACCATCGCGGCCGGCTGAAGCTCAACTTTCAGCCACAGCGGCTTTCAGTGGGGTATCACGTGCCATGCCATTTGCGCGCGCTCGGTGTCGGCGCGCCGGCCGAGAATTTGTTGCGACTCGTGCCGGGCGTGAAAGTTCATCGAATCGAAAAAGGTTGCAGCGGTATGGCGGGTCTGTGGGGCATCAAACGCGAAAACTACCGCGCCAGTTTGCGCGCCGGCTTGGAGCTGATTTCGACCGTTCGCGATGGCCCTTTTCAAATTGGCACCACCGAATGCAGCACCTGCAAAATGCAAATGGAGCAGGGCTCCGAAAAGCCGACTATCCACCCTATCAAACTACTCGCGCTCGCCTACGGCCTGATGCCAGAAATTGGCGATATTGTGCGCTCCGGCGACAAACCATAGAGCGTATCATGAACGTGCGTGTCAAGCTGTTTGCAATTGCCAAAGAGTTGGCCGGCTCTAGTGAACTGTCGGTTGAACTACCGTCCGGCGCCACGATTCGCGACCTGCGCAGCGCGATCGTAACCACCATGCCCACGCTGTCCCGAATCGCCCCCCATGCTCTATGGGCCGTCGACGCACAATACGCCACCGATGCCACACGCGTTACCGAACAATCCGAAGTCGCCCTCATTCCTCCCGTCAGCGGAGGATAGGTCGCCGCTTGCGGCTTAGCGCGACTAAGTTTCCTACGCCATGATCGAACTCACGAACAATCCCATCGACACCACCGCCATCCTCAACCGCGCCCGCCACCCCGAAGCCGGCGCCGTCGTCCTCTTCCTCGGCACCACCCGCGAACTCACCGCCGGTCGCCAAACCGTCGCACTCGATTACGAGGCCTACAATGAAATGGCCGAGCGAAAACTGGCCGAGCTTGAAGCCGAAGCCCGCCGCCGTTGGCCGGTGATAGAATGCAATATCGTCCATCGACTCGGCCGCGTGCCGCCCGCCGAAGCGAGCGTCGCGATCGCCGTCAGCACACCCCACCGCCGCGACGCCTTCGAAGCCGGCCAGTGGCTGATCGATTCGCTCAAACACGACGTCCCCATCTGGAAACGCGAACAATGGGCCGACGGAACCCAGGAATGGGTCCATCCGGGAATGAAGCAAGAGGGGGAGAGGGGGAGAGGGGGAGAAGAGGAGGCTTGAAGTTGACCGTTTTCTTCCTCCCACTCTCCCCATCTCCCAGCCTCCCCCTCTAAATTCACAGGCATGCCTCCCATCACCAACACCACCCCGCTCACCGACACACTCGGCCGCACGCACACGAGCCTGCGGATCAGCGTTACCGACCGCTGCAACATCCGCTGCTTCTACTGCATGCCGAGCGAGAATGTGCGCTTCCGCCCGCGTGACGAAATCCTCTCGTTCGAAGAAATCGAGCGATTCGTCCGCGTCGTCGCGCAGATGGGCGTCCATCGTCTGCGCCTAACCGGCGGCGAGCCGCTCGTCCGCTCCGATCTCGCGCAACTCATCAAAAAACTCGCCGCCATCCCTGGCATCGACGACCTCGCCCTCACGACTAACGGCATCCTCCTAGCCGATTTAGCGGCGGAACTTCGCTCCGCAGGCCTTCACCGCATCAACATCAGCCTAGACACCTTAAGCGAAGAAACCTTCCAAAAAATCTCTCGCCGCGAAGGCCTCGATCGCGTCCTGGCCGGCATCGCCGCCGCGCAGCAAGTTGGCTTCCAACAAATCCGCCTCAACGCCATCGCCATCCAAGGCCTGACCGAACATGAAATCATCCCGCTCGCCCGTTTCGCCCGTGAGCGTGGCCTCGAACTCCGCTTCATCGAGTACATGCCCCTCGACGCCGAGCACCATTGGCAAAAGACCGACGTCCTCGACGGCCAGACAATTCGCCAAATCCTAGAAACCGAATTCGGCCCCCTGATCCAAGTTCCCCGCCCGCACCCCAGCCAACCCGCAACCGACTTCGAATTCGCCGATGGCCGCGGCCGCATTGGCCTGATCCAACCCGTCACACAATCCTTCTGCGGCGCCTGCGACCGCCTCCGTCTCACCGCCGAAGGCCAGGTCCGCAACTGCCTCTTCTCCACCGCCGAATGGGACGCCCGCGCCATCCTCCGCCGACCGCAGCGAGCCGGGGCGTCCCCGCCCCCGGAGACTGACAACGCCCTCGCCAACCTCATCCGCGCCTGCGTCGCCGCTAAAGCCCCCGCCCACGGCATCAACACCATCGAGTTCATCCGCCCCCAGCGCGCCATGTATCAAATCGGCGGCTAACTACTCACGTCCCACCACGCGTTCGCCTCGCTTAGCGTCGGTCGCCAGACCGAATCTTCTATCCCCCCCAATCATACCGCTTGCTATGCATGTTTTCCGACAGCATGTCGCATCGACGACCTGTCGGAATTCCCACGCAGACATATTGCATGTACAGTTTCTCGAAACCGATCTTGTCTCGCCGGAACAGAACATGCGATCTCTCAAGAACACGTCTCGCCCCTTGTGGCGAATGGAATCGTCGTGCATTTTTGGCCGCCAGACTGTGGCGTTGTTCGCGCTATTAGTTGGAGTTGCAGCAAATACAGCGCTCGCCGCCATCGACGTAAATCCCGCCCAGCCGATCACGCGCCGCGTCACCGTCCAACTCGTTCAAACCGCGCTCACCGATGGCTCCGTGACCGCGACGGCTTTCGGCAACTCCACCGATCGAGCCGGTATCGAAAGCAGGATCGACACGATTTGGGCCCAGGCCGGGATCGACATCAGCTTCCTGCCCAACATCAATCGCTACAACAACACGTTTGCTTATCAAGGCAATGCCGGCAGCAACACGCGCCCCAACGGCGACCTCAGCACGATCATCAACGGCGCCAGAAGTGCCGGTGGAATTCTTAGTTCCGATTCGCTCACCCTGAACTTGTTTCTGGTCAACGTCGTTCCCGGCTTTGCGCCGCTCAACGAAAACACTGCCGCCGGCCTCGCTCGCGCTCCCGGCAACGGCATCGCTGGCTTTGTCGGCGACAACCTGCTCGGTTGGTCAGGCGGCCTCGATGTGATCGCGAGCGTCATGGCCCACGAAATCGGCCACAACCTCGGCCTTCCCCACACCGCCAACGGCCAGCCTAATCTAATGAGTCCCAATGGCACGACCGAGCAGCTCGACACCTCGCAGATCAACATCGCACGCTCGTCGAGCTTCGCCCGGCTCCTTCCCGCGCAGCTCACCGGCGACTACAACAACAACGGCGTGGTCGACGCCGCCGACTACATCCTCTGGCGCAAAAATCAAAACACCACCGGCGTCCTCGCCAACGACCTGATCGGCGGCACGATCGGCGCCGCCCACTACAATCAATGGCGCGCCCAGTTCGGCAAAACCACCGGCAGCGGCGCATCGCTGACATCTGCCGACTTCTCATCAACAGTGCCAGAACCCACGACATGGATGCTCCTGGTTCTCGCGGCAACCGGCACTATCTTCCCAC
>CAZGMU010000114.1:0-3747 GCA_964526975.1 uncultured Planctomycetaceae bacterium | reverse complement strand
GCCGTCGCCGAGCCTAGCGACCGCCGCGTGTGTCCCAGCCGTTTCAGTTCTTGCCCGCGGTCAAGCACTTCCGCCGTCAACGTTGTTCGCCGTTTCCGTTGCAGGGCTCAAGACAGCCGACAGGGGAAAAGCGTATAACTTGACCAATGGCCCCAGCACGGTCCTGAACCAAGAAGCGGAGCGAACATGCCGTCTGTCGATCCCCAGTCAAAGGTTTCGCCAAAATATCTCCTCCCGAGTTGGCTGAAGAAAGCTAAAACGTCCTGCTTCGTCGCGCTCGCACTTGCAACTGTAGCGCCACACCACAACACACTTGCCGCAAACCCATCGCCGCGAAAGGCTGCACGCGGAAAGTTGCCTGCGACAGACGATCCAACTTTCTCCCCAACCGCCCGGCTCTCCGCATCGGTCGGGAAGGGGGCCCAGAACGAACCGCAAGACGTTCTCTTGGTTAAGCGACTGCTGGCGAAGTTCGGCTACAAATTGCCGCTCAACGGCAACGCCGACCCCGCCTTGAACTCCGCCATCGGCAAGTTCCAGACCACCTGGCTCGATATCGACAAGCCCGACCAGCGCATCGATCCCGCCGGCCGCACCTGGAACACCCTCATCGGCATCGGCCGCATCAAAGGCAGCCTCGACGCCATGGCCAGGCAGTACGACCTCGAGCCGGCCGTCATCCTCGCGATTCAATCCGTCGAATCCGGCAACAACGGCTATCTGCCCGATGGCCGCCCCAAAATCCTCTTCGAAGGCCACGTCTTTTGGCGACAGTTAAAGAACGCCGGCATGAACCCAGCCGACCATGTCGCAGGCAACGAAGACATTCTCTTCGAAAAATCCGACCGGTCGAAATACATCGGCGGCAAAGCCGAATACGACCGCCTCGAAAAAGCAGTGAAGATCGACCGCCTCGCCGCGCTCAAGTCGGCTTCTTGGGGCGAGTTCCAAATCATGGGTTTCAATCACAAGACCGTCGGCTACCCCGACGTGGAGTCTTTCGTCAAAGCGATGAAAGAGCCCGGCGCCGGCCAAATCCGCGCCGTCCTCGCCTTCATGGAGAACAACAAACTTCTCCCCCTCGTCCGCGGTCCCAACAAGCAATGGGCCAGGTTCGCCCGCGCCTACAACGGCGCCGGTTACGCGAAAAATCAGTACGATGTAAAACTCGAAAAGGCCTACCACCGCTTCTCGAAAATCGCAAAAAGCGAAACCACCAACCGCCCCTAACCAAACCAACTTCCCCCGCTTAGCGTCGGTCGCCAGGCCGATCTCCTCTCCCCAACCTCAACGATCTTCCCTCACCCACGTTTAATTCCAGGACCAATCGTGACAGCTCCCAAAATCTCCCCCACCGTCCTAGAAAAACTAGCTCAATACGACACGCCCACGATCTGCAATGTCATCGAGCTCTTCGATGTGCGCCCCTACACCACGGGCTACATGGACGCCCGCATCCAATCCGCCTTCCCCGAAATGCCCCCGATGGTCGGCTTCGCCGCCACCGCCACGTTCCGCTCCGCCGTCCCCCCCACCAAAAACGCCTACGCCACGCTTGAATCCATGGTCGAGCTCTTCGCCACACTCCCCGGCCCCGCCGTCGTCGTGTTCCAAGACCTCGACGACCCCGCCATCGGCGCCACCTTCGGCGAAGTCATGTGCAGCACCTACAAAGCGTTCGGTTCGACCGGTCTCATCACCTCCGGCGGCGGCCGCGATCTCTTGCAAGTCAAAGCCCTTGGCTACCCCGTCTTCACCGGCTCCACCATCTGCTCACACGCCTACTGCCAAACGCTCGACGTCGGCAGCCCCGTGCGCGTCGGCGGCCTCCCCGTCGCCACCGGCGACCTCCTCCACGGCGACGCCAACGGCGTCACGAGCATCCCCATCGACCTCGCAGATGAAATCGCCGACGCAGCCGCCGAACTCGTCGCCGCCGAAAACCACGTCCTCGACTACGTCAAAGCCCCCGGCCCCAAAACCCTCACCGACCTCGCCACCCGCCGCGCCGCCATGTCCGAAACCATGACCACCATCCGCCGCCGCGTCTCCAGAAAAGCCCCGTAGCTGAATTCGCCAGAATTCAGACGAACACCAGCTTCGCAAGCCGAGCCCCCGTAGGACGGACAATCCTGTCCGTCGCTTTCCCCAAAGACAAACAGGATTGTCCATCCTACGGTCAACCGTATCACCGCTGCTCGACGCACTCCCAACCGCAACGCGGTTCCATCCCTCAGCCCAGGGTTGTTCGCCCCAGCGAACTACCCTGGGACCAAGTTTCCGCAAAAATCAGGTTACGCTGAAAGTGTTACACAAGCGATTTCATTGTGCTATCCTGTTTGCGCCCCCCCCTCGTCCAAATCAGGGAGATGAAAAATGACGCCGGACATGCGCCAACTGTTCAAGGAATTGCCTGAGCGTATCCAGCAAGCTGCACGTCCGTCGCTTCGTATGAAGACAACTGCGCTCGCGGAGGATTCACTCGCGATGGGCCAAACCCGAATTGGAGGCGCGCCGGACCTTCCGCCCGGATTCGAATGGCCTTATTACAACGGTTTGCCGCTTTCATTTATCGCACAACTCAACTTGGCCGAACTCGCCATGCTTCCTCCCGTTTTGTCGTTGCCGATGCAAGGCTCGTTAGTGTTCTTCTACGACTCCGAGCAGCGGACCTGGGGGTTTGACCCCAAGGATCGTGGCAGTGCCCTGGTGTCGTACCTTCCTGACTCCATCGATTCCCTCGTCCGAACGCAGTTGCCCAGCGCTATTCCTAACGAAGGGCGATTTCAATGTTGTGCCGTCGAGTTCTCGATAGACCAGAACCTTCCAGATTTCTTGTCTGCTCATTTCATTCCTCATCTCACCGAAACTGAGCAATCGCAGCTTTTCAACTTCGTGGATCGCCAGAGTGCGCAGGATTCTTTGCCGCGACATCGAATCGGTGGACAAGCCGACTGTGTACAAAACTCGATGGAGCTTGAATGTCAGTTAGTCACCAGTGGCCTCTACTGCGGCAACGAAACTGGCTATGAAGATCCACGCGCGCAGATACTCGCTGAACGCGCGCTCGACTGGCGACTGTTGCTTCAAATCGATAGCGATGACAATCCCGGCATGATGTGGGGAGATGTCGGAATGATTTACTTCTGGATTCGTGAGGACGACTTGCGCGCAGCCAGTTTCGAGAACATCTGGCTCATTTTGCAGTGCTGCTGACCAAGGCCGCTGCCCGGGCCCCGGCTGAATACTTCGCGGCAACTTGGCGAAATCACGGCGAAACGACGAATGAAGTCGCGAAATCACAATTGGTCCGGATCGAGTCGTTCACATTCGCCACACCGATCAGCCTCCAAGACATCCTCGACGAAGCCCTTCAGCTTCTCCGCGTGAGCCGTCGTCGACCGATTCCAACGCTCATCTTCATCGAGCTCATGCAGCAACAGCGCCGCCAGAGCATCTTGCTTCTCCTCCGACGCTTGCTGCAGCCGCTCGATCGCTTGTTGCAATGCTTTGGTCATACCCAAATTGTACCACACCAGCCAAAAACCGAATACAGAAACCCTCGACGGACAGTAATGCCATTCGTGATCAGCTTCGCAAACCGAGTCCCCGTAGGACGGACAATCCTGTCCGTCGCTTTTCCCAAAGACGGACAGGATTGTCCGTCCTACGGACAAACGATACCACCACTACTCGACGCACTCCCAACCGCAACGCGGTTCCATCCCTCAGCCCAGGGTTGTTCGC